>NZ_JBFTMX010000054.1:0-53688 GCF_056397205.1 Massilia sp. 05N420 | reverse complement strand
GCTCACCGTACCTGAGTACGGCTGCGCTTCTTGGCCACCATTGCTTCCGCTCGTTACGGTTTCTCGAATCCTCTTGAGGCACGTAGCCCCTCATCGTTAGGCGCGCAGTCTGGCGCCGTGTTGTTGCGCCGCCGATGCCAGCGCGGCCATGATGGCCTCGACCGCATCGTCCTGGAGCGTCGATTGAGTATCTTGCAAGCCAAAGCGGAAAGCAAGACTTTTTTCATCTTGCTCCAAACCCTTGCCGCGATATTCATCAAATAAAACAACGGCTTGCACGAGTTTACCATACGCGTTCGACGCCAGCTCGGCCTTGAACGCGTCGAGCAGCACCTGTGCCGGAACGTCCTGTTTCACCACCAGCGCGAGGTCGCGGGTTGCGCCCGGGAACTTCGAGATTTCGGTGTAGGTCGGCACCACGCGCTCGCGCAGGGCTTCGGCATCGACCTCGAACAGCACCGGCGCCTGCGGCAGGTCGTACTTCTGCAGCCAGCGCGGATGCAGTTCGCCGATGAAGCCGATCACCTTGCCATCCAGTTCCACCTGGGCGCAGCGGCCCGGGTGCAGGGCCGGGTGTTCGAGCTTGGCGAAGCGCAGGCTGCGCGGCGCGAACAGCGCTTCGAGGTCGCCCTTGACATCGAAGAAGTCGACGGCGCGGGTCGGCATGCCCCACTGCTCGTCGCTGGCCGGACCGTAGGCGATCGCGGCGACGCGCTTCGGCTGGTCGAAACCGGCGATCGACAGCGGACCGTCGACGGCTTGCGGATTGCGGTGGAACACCGCGCCCACTTCGAACACGCGCACGCGGCCGGCCTTGCGGTTGACGTTGTAGCGCACGTTGGCGACCAGGCTGCCGATCAGGTTCGAGCGCATCACGCTCATCTGGCTTGCGATCGGGTTCTGCAGGCGGATCGGATCGGTGTTGCCGGCGAAGTCGGCTTCCCACTGGCTTTCCACGAAGCTCATGTTGACCACTTCCTGGTAGCCGAGATCGGCCAGCTGGTGGCGGATCGCGAACAGCGAGCGCGTGTTTTCCGGCTCGATCAGCATCGCGCTCGGCGCGCTAGGGGGCAGCGCCGGAATGTTCTCGAAGCCGTACACGCGGGCGACTTCCTCGATCAGGTCTTCCTCGATCTCGATGTCGAAACGGTAGGACGGCGCGGTGACCGTGAAGCGGCCCGGCTCGCGCTCGAACGGCAGGCCAAGGCGGGTGAAGATGTCGGCCACGGTGTCGTCGTCGATCGCCACGCCGATGACCTTCTGCGCGCGTTCGGTGCGGAGTAGGACGGGCAGGCGCTGCGGGATGTTCACGATCTGGTCGTCGACCGGGCCGACCCTGGTGTCGGGCGTGCCGCAAATCTCGACGATCAGCGAAGTGATGCGCTCGATGCGCTCGCAGGTAGAAGCAAAGTCGACGCCGCGCTCGAAGCGGTGCGCCGCATCGGTCGAGAAGTTGAAGCGGCGCGCACGGCCCTGGATGGCGCCCGGCCACCAGAACGCGGCTTCCAGGTAGATGTCGGTGGTGTCCAGCGTGACGGCGGTGGAGTCGCCGCCCATGATGCCGGCCAGCGATTCGATTTCCTTTTCATCGGCGATCACGCCGACCCACTCGTCGACCTCGACGGTGTTGCCGTTCAGGAGCTTCAGCGACTCCCCCTTCTTGCCCCAGCGCACGTCGATGCTGCCGTGGATCCTGGCCAGGTCGAACACGTGCGAAGGCTGGCCGGTTTCCAGCATCACGTAGTTGGAGATGTCGACCAGGCTCGAGACCGAGCGCTGGCCGCTGCGTTCCAGGCGGCGCTTCATCCACTCGGGCGTGGCGGCGCGCGCGTTCAGGCCGCGGATCACGCGGCCGGTGAAGCGGCCGCACAGGTCCGGCGCGGACACTTTCACCGGCAGGACTTCGTCGATGCCGACCGGGACGATGCGCTGGGCCGGGAAGGTCAGCGGCGTGCCGGTCAGGGCCGACACTTCGCGTGCCACGCCCAGCACCGACAGGCAGTCCGCCTTGTTCGGGGTCAGCTTGATGGTGAACTTCTGGTCGTTCAGGCCCAGGTAGTCGCGGATATTCTGGCCGACCGGCGCGTCTTCCGGCAGTTCCATCAGGCCGCTGCTCTCTTCGGAGATTTTCAGCTCCTTGGCCGAGCACATCATGCCCTGCGACTCGACGCCGCGCAGCTTGCCGACCTTGATCTCGAAGGGTTTGCCGTCCGCACCCGGCGGCAGCACGGCGCCGGCCATGGCGCAGATCGCCTTCATGCCGGCGCGTACGTTCGGGGCGCCGCAGACAATATTCAGTAAGGTGCCGCTGCCGACGTCGACCTGGCACACGTTCAGGCGGTCGGCGTTCGGGTGYTTGGCCACTTCCTTGACCTCCGCCACCACGACGTTCGAGAACGGCGGCGCGACCGCTTCCACTTCTTCGACCTCGAGGCCGGACATGGTGAGCAGGTGGGCCAGTTCGTCCGAAGTCATTTTAGGATCGACCATGGAACGGAGCCAGTTTTCGGAGAATTGCATATTAGTTTGCCTTATCGCTGCTTGTCTTTTATAAGAGTTTCTTCTTAATTGAACTGCTTCAGGAAGCGCAGATCGCCCTCATAGAAGAGGCGCAGATCGTTGATCCCGTAGCGCAGCATGGTGAGGCGTTCGAGGCCGGAGCCGAACGCGAAGCCGATGAATTTTTCCGGATCCAGGCCGAAGTTGCGCACCACGGTCGGGTGCACCTGGCCGGCGCCCGAGACTTCCAGCCAGCGGCCCTTCAGCGGACCGGAACCGAAGGCGATGTCGATCTCGGCCGACGGTTCGGTGAACGGGAAGTAGGACGGACGGAAGCGCACCTGCAGGTCGTCGGTCTCGAAGAAGGCCTTCACGAAGTTCAGGTACACGCCCTTGAGGTCGGCAAAGCTGATGTTCTCGCCGATCCACAGGCCTTCGACCTGGTGGAACATCGGCGAGTGGGTGGCGTCGCTGTCGACGCGGTAAGTGCGGCCCGGCGCGATCACCTTGATCGGCGGCGTGTGGGTGCGGGCATAGCGCACCTGCATCGGGCTGGTGTGGGTACGCAGCAGCAGCGGCTTGCCCTGGCTGTCGTTGCCCTCGATATAGAAGGTGTCCTGCATCGAACGCGCCGGGTGGTTTTCCGGGCTGTTCAGTGCGGTGAAATTGGTCCAGTCGGTCTCGATCTCGGGGCCGTCGGCCACGTCGAAGCCGATCGAGCGGAAGATCTGTTCGACCCGCTCCCAGCTGCGCATCACCGGGTGGATACCGCCGGTCGAGCGGCCGCGGCCCGGCAGGGTGACGTCGATGCTCTCAGCGTTCAGGCGCGCCATCAGCTGGACGTTCGCCAGGTCTTCGCGGCGGGCGGTCAAGGCCTGTTCGATTTTTTCTTTGGCGGCATTGATCAGGGCGCCCTGCGCCTTGCGCTGGTCCGGATCGAGCTTGCCGAGGCCCTTCATCAGTTCGGTCACCTGGCCAGTCTTGCCCAGGTATTTCGCTTTTGCGTTTTCCAGCGCGGCGGCGTCTTGCGCGGCACTAAAATCGGATTGGGCCGAGACGACAAGTTCTTCCAGGGCGAGGTTTGCGAGATCCATGCTTGTTCTTTTCCTGTTCGATGGCGGGGAACGCCAGAAACAAAAACAGGGCATCGGTCGTGAAACCTTTGCCCCGTCCTTTGCGCGCCGGCGGTCTTTCAACCGCGCGACGCTGTACTTCTGCTTTGCAGGCTAGCGATTAAGCAGCCAGCTTTGCCTTGACGGTGTTCACGATAGCGGCAAATGCCGGCTTGTCGTTCACAGCCATGTCGGCCAGGACTTTACGGTCCAGTTCAATCGCGGCTTTCTTCAGGCCGTTCATGAATGCGCTGTAGGTCATGCCGTGCGAACGCGAAGCCGCGTTGATACGGGTGATCCACAGTGCGCGGAAGACGCGCTTCTTGTTGCGGCGGTCGCGGTATGCGTACTGGCCAGCGCGCATGACTGCTTGCTTGGCAATACGGAATACTTTGCTGCGGCGGCCACGATAGCCTTTTGCAAGCTCAAGAACCTTCTTATGACGGGCACGTGCAGTAACCCCACGTTTTACTCGAGGCATATTCGCTCCTTAGTGTGAGATTAAACAGCAGACGGCATCATGCGGTAGACGCTCTGGACGTCGGACGCATTGATGTTACGGGTGCCGCGCAGTTGGCGCTTGTTCTTGGTGGTCTTCTTGGTCAGGATGTGACGCTTGAACGCCATACCCGATTTGACGGTACCACCCGGACGCACGCGAAAACGCTTTTTCGCGGAGCTTTTGGTTTTCATTTTCGGCATAGTCTTCTGCCCTCTTAGAGGCAGCCTCATATGTAACAGGATTGCAGGTGGCAGCAACGCTGCTCTTGGATGCCTGCTTTCACTTGTTTCTGCAGCAGAAGCGAGTCCACTACAGTCTTGCATTCCTGCATCATTACGATACGGGAACCGCAGATTTTAGCATAGTTTTCGTTCCGTGGGCACAGCGTGCTCACGCCAAAAGCTTGCATATCAACAGCCCAGGCAGAATAGGCCAGGCCCGGGCAACAGGCGCACCTGCAGCCCGGGCCTGGCCCGGCTTGACTGTCTCAACGAGCGAAGTAGCTTATTTCTTCTTCTTCGGCGCGACCACCATGATCATCTGGCGGCCTTCCAGCTTCGGGAACTGCTCGACCTGGCCGTAGGGCTCCAGGTCGCCGCGCAGACGCTCCAGCATGCGCTGGCCGATGTCCTGGTGGGCCATCTCGCGGCCACGGAAGCGCAGCGTGATCTTGGTCTTGTCACCCTCTTCCAGGAACTTGATCAGGTTGCGCAGCTTGATGCTGTAGTCGCCTTCGTCCGTACCTGGACGGAACTTGATCTCCTTGACCTGGATGATCTTCTGCTTCAGCTTCGCTTCGTGCGCCCGCTTCTGCTCCGAATACTTGAACTTGCCGTAGTCCATCAGGCGGCAGACCGGCGGAGTCGCATTCGGGGCGATTTCCACCAGATCGACGTTCGCTTCTTCAGCCAGACGAAACGCTTCGGCCAGGCTCACAATGCCCAGCGGCTCGTTATCCACCCCGCTCAGACGCATTTCGGGATGGTTGATTTCGCCATTGATGCGATGTGACGACTTGTCAGTAGCTATGGTGTTTCCTTTAAAAGTTAATTAGATCGGGCCGTCTCAAGGCGCAAGAAAACTCACTTCGCCTTGGTTGCCACCTCGCTCTGGAGGCGTTCCAGCAGCGCATCGACGGACATGACGCCCAAGTCGACGTTGCCGCGCGCGCGAACGGCCACAGTATTGGCATCCCGCTCTTTATCACCGACAACTAAGATGTACGGCAGCTTTTGGACGGAATGCTCCCGGATTTTATAGGTAATCTTCTCGTTCCGCAAATCAGCGTGAACACGCAGGCCGGCCGCCTTCAGGCGGGCTTCCACTTCTTTCACATAGGAAGCTTGCGCATCAGAAATGTTCAAGATCGCCACCTGGACCGGCGCCAGCCACAGCGGCAGCGCGCCCGCGTAGTTTTCGATCAGGATGCCGATGAAGCGCTCCATCGAACCCACGATCGCGCGGTGCAGCATCACCGGCACCTTGCGGGTATTGTCTTCCGCCACATATTCGGCACCAAGGCGGCCCGGCATCGAGAAGTCGACCTGCATGGTACCGACCTGCCACGGACGGCCGAGGCTGTCCTTCAGGTGGTACTCGATCTTCGGGCCGTAGAAGGCGCCCTCGCCCGGCAGCTCGGTCCACTCGACGCCGCAGCCGCGCAGGGCCGAACGCAGGGCCTCCTCGGCCTGGTCCCAGACCTCGTCGCTGCCGATGCGGTTTTCCGGACGCAGGGCGATCTTGACATCGATGTTCTCGAAGCCGAAGTCCTCGTAGACCTTCATCGCCTGGGCGTGGAAAGCCACGACTTCCGGCGCGATCTGCTCTTCGGTACAGAACACGTGGCCGTCGTCCTGGGTGAAGCCGCGCACGCGCATCAGGCCGTGCAGCGCGCCCGAGGACTCGTTGCGGTGGCACTGGCCGAACTCGCCGTAGCGCAGCGGCAGGTCGCGGTAGGAACGCAGGCCGGCGTTATAGATCTGCACGTGGCCCGGGCAGTTCATCGGCTTGAGCGCGTAGGTGCGGTTCTCCGACTCGGTGGTGAACATGTTTTCGCGATAGTTGTCCCAGTGGCCGGTCTTCTTCCACAGCGACACGTCGATGATCTGCGGAGCCTTGACCTCGTTATAGCCGGTCACCTGGTAGGTATGGCGCATGTACTGCTCGACCTGCTGCCAGATCGACCAGCCCTTCGGATGCCAGAAGATCAGGCCCGGGGCCTCGTCCTGGAAGTGGAACAGGTCCAGCTGCTTGCCCAGCTTGCGGTGGTCGCGCTTCTCGGCCTCTTCCAGCATGTGCAGGTACTGCTCCTGCTCTTCCTTCCTGGCCCAGGCGGTGCCGTAGACGCGCTGCAGCATCTCGTTCTTCGAGTCGCCGCGCCAGTAGGCGCCGGCCAGCTTCATCAGCTTGAATACCTTCAGCTTGCCGGTCGAAGGCACGTGCGGGCCGCGGCACAGGTCGGTGAACTTGCCTTCCGAGTACAGCGACACGTCTTCGTTTGCCGGGATCGAGGCGATGATCTCGGCCTTGTAGTCTTCGCCGATGGATTTGAAATAGGCCACCGCCTCGTCGCGCGGCAGGACCTTGCGGGTCACCGGCTCGTCCTTCTTGGCCAGTTCGACCATCTTCTTCTCGATGGCTTGCAGGTCTTCCGGGGTGAACGGGCGCTTGTACGAGAAGTCGTAGTAGAAACCGTTGTCGATGACCGGGCCGATGGTGACCTGGGCTTCCGGGAACAACTCCTTGACCGCGTAGGCCAGCAGGTGGGCGGTCGAGTGACGGATCACATCCAGGCCTTCCGGATCCTTGTCGGTGACGATGGCGAGATCGGCATCGCTCTCGATCAGGAAAGAGGTGTCGACCACCTTGCCGTCGACCTTGCCGGCCAGCGCGGCCTTGGCCAGGCTCGGGGCTATATTCTGCGCCACCTGGGCCACGGTCACCGGGCCCTCGAATTGACGGCTGGAGCCGTCCGGAAGTCGCACATTCAGCATCTTGATCTCCTGTTCGGCGCCGTCGCGCCCGCAAAGTTGGGATATGAGTTGAAAAATTTGAAACGAAAAATATTTGGACGAAAAAAAACGCGCACCAGGCGCGTTTTTATCAGTGTTGTCGAGCTTCTCGAGACAAAAGACCACCGTACCGCGTCTAGCGATTCCCCCACAACTCAGTTGTAGTTCGCGGTGTCATAACCGTCGGTGCCTTTCTCGCTCTTACTGAAGAGTATTCTGGTGGGCGGTGCAGAATTCGAATCTGCGACCCCTTGGATGTCGACCAAGTATTCTAACCAGCTGAACTAACCGCCCGTATGCCGCCATTATAGGGGGTCGGCTGCAGTTGTGCAAGGCAGCACGGATGATGGGCATCTTATGCGCACGCCTGAGGTTCGCGGATCGCAGCTGCCGCGTGGGCACGCAGTGCCCACCCTACATGTATACTGCCGCCTGTTCATCTTTATAACGCATCCCAATGTCCGACCAGTCCGCCTCCTCCGCCCACCTGCACGCCCACCTCGACGGCGACGCCCGCCATGGCCACGTCATCGAAGGCCGTAGCCAGGCCGCGATGGGGCTGGCGCTGGGCCTGACCCTGCTGTTCGCCGTGATCGAGGCGGTCACCGGCTTCTTCTCGAATTCGCTGGCCCTGATCTCCGACGCCGGCCACATGACCACCGACGCCGCCGCCCTCGGCCTGGCGCTGATGGCGCAATTGATTGCGCGCCGGCCGCCGTCGAGCCGCCACTCCTTCGGCTTCGTGCGCGCCGAGGCGCTGGCCGCTTTCGTGAACAGTCTGGCGATGCTGCTGCTGGTCGGCTGGATCGTCTACGAGGCGGCCAAGCGGCTGGCCCATCCGGAGCATGTGCAGGGCGGCACCGTGTTCGTGGTCGCTACGATCGGCGCCTGCATCAATATCCTGGTGGCCTGGGTGTTGTCGCGCGGCGAGCAGAGCATCAACACCCGCGCCGCCCTCGTCAACGTGCTGGGCGACCTGCTCGGCTCGGTCGCCGCGATCGCCGCCGGCGCCATCATCCACTTCACCGGCTGGCTGCGGATCGACCCGATCCTGTCGATYTTCGTGTCGCTGCTGATCCTGAAATCGACGTTCGGCGTACTGCGCGAGTCCTACCACTTCCTGATGGAAGGCGTGCCGCACCAGATCGACTACCTGGGCGTCGGCGCCGACCTGGCCGCCGTGCCCGGCGTGCTGTCGGTGCACGACCTGCACGTGTGGGACATGTCGCCGGGCGAACCGGCCCTGATCGGCCACCTCGAGATTGCCGACCTGAACGCCTGGCCCGAGGTATTGCGCGCGGTGAAAGAGATGCTGCTGGCCAAGCATGGCATCGATCACGTGACCCTGCAGCCGGAGCCGCATAATCACTAAGCGATCGACACGGAGGACGCATGCAGACCCAACTCGACTTCCAGCAGATCGTGCAGGACCTGGGCGACTGCGTGATCGTGTGCGACGCCGCCGGCGTGATCGTGTTCTGGAACACGGCGGCAACGCGGATCTTCGGCTTTACCCAGGAAGAAGCGCTCGGCCGCTCCCTCGACCTGATCATTCCGAGCCGCCACCAGCAGCGCCACTGGGACGGCTTCCATCGGACGGTCGCCACCGGGAGTACGCGCTACGGCGGCGAGCTGTTGCGCGTACCGGCCCTGCACAAGGAAGGCCGGCCGCTGTCGATCGCCTTCACGGTGGCCCTGCTGCACGCGCCGGGCACAGTGGAAAACAGGCCGGTAACGGGCATCGCCGCCGTGATCCGTGACGACACCGAGCGCTGGAAGGCGGAGCGCGCCGCGCGGGCCGACCTTTCCTCTTCCTAGTGCTTGTCAGCGCCCTCCGACCCCATGCCGGGGCGCACGCCGATAGGCCGCGCGATGGGTGGATGCCGATAATCGGCACATGCCTATCCAAGATCAAGTCTACGACTGCCTCATCATCGGCGGCGGCCCCGGCGGCCTGACCGCCGCCATCTATCTGCGCCGCTTTACCCGCAGCGTCGCCCTGGTCGACAAGGGCAACAGCCGGCTGCGCCTGATTCCCGTGTCGCACAACTATCCGGGCTTTCCGGAAGGCGTGCCGGGCAACGTCCTGCTCGGCAATCTGTCGGTCCAACTGGAACGCTACGGCGGCAGCGTGATGCCGGGCGAGATCGTCGACCTGCGCATCGAGGACGGCCTGTTCGTCGGCGACTACGCCGCCGAAGATGCGCCCGAGGGCGAGCTCACCCGGATCCGCGCCCACACCGTGCTGCTGGCCACCGGCGTCGCCGATGGCGGCCTGCCGATCGAGAACTGGCGCGAAGCGATCGCCTTCGGTTCGCTGCGCCTGTGCCCCGTGTGCGACGGCTTCGACGTGATGGACAAGCGCATCGCGGTCGCCACCGCCGACACCAACCCGGTCGGCCACGCCCTCTTCATGCGTACCTTCAGCGCCGACGTGACCCTGTTCGAACGCGGCTCGGCCTCGATGCTGAACGATGAAGACAGGCGCCGCCTGGATGCCGCCGGCGTGCGCCTGATCGAATCGCCGCTGCTGTCCGTCACCTTGGACGCGTCGATGAAGCCGGTGCTGCATACCGAGGACGGCGAGGACTATTCGGCCGACGTGTTCTACCCGATGCTGGGCGAGAAGGCGCGCTCGAACCTGGCCGCGAAGCTGGGCGCCCGCACCGCGCAATGCGAGGAATTGCTGGTGGACGCGCACCAGGCCACCAGCGTGCCGGGCCTGTACGCGATCGGCGACGTGACCGTGGGCCTGAACCAGATCGCGGTGGCGACAGGCGGCGCGGCCAGGGCGGCGGTGCGGATCCACAACCAGCTGCCGCCGGCGCTGCGCCGGCCGCCCATTCGGCCGTCCCCCCTTCGGCCGGCTTCCGGCGGTCCGGCGCAGGCGGGATGAACGGCTTCCTGACGGGCAAGGTGTCGATATAATAGTGTCAAGCCGCGCCCGCCCCGGACCGGCATGACAACGTCGACGAGCCCATGAAGAAGACCTTTCCGTCCCTGCTGCTGATCGCCTCCACCCTGTCCGGCGCCGCCTTCGCCGCCGATGATGCCGCCATCCTGAAATGCCGCGCCATGGCCGAAACCGCGAAGCGGCTGGCCTGCTATGACGCGATTCCGGTCGACTTCGCCGCTCCCCCTGCCGCCCGGCCCTCCGCACCGGCTGCCGCGCCG
The DNA here is from genome assembly GCF_056397205.1 of Massilia sp. 05N420. Classification (NCBI taxonomy): domain Bacteria; kingdom Pseudomonadati; phylum Pseudomonadota; class Betaproteobacteria; order Burkholderiales; family Oxalobacteraceae; genus Massilia; species Massilia sp. 05N420. The sequence goes on along the minus strand of NZ_JBFTMX010000054.1, from coordinate 43,390 downwards.
GTGGCGGCCGCCACTGCCGCACCGGCCGCTTCGACCGAGCAGAATTTCGGCCTGCGCCCGGTGGTCAAGAAGCAGAAGGATGCCGAACCCTCGGCCATCCACAGCAGCGTGGTAGGCCGCTTCGACGGCTGGAGTCCGGGAACGGTCTTTACGCTCGCCAATGGACAGGTCTGGAAAGTCACCGACGATGCCGACGCCGTGCTGCCGATCATGCAGAACCCGAAGGTCGAGATCACGCGCGGCCTGCTGGGCGCCTACTTCCTGCAGGTCGAGGGCCATACCAACAGCGCAAGGGTGGCACGGGTCAGGTAAGGCCCGCCTCAGCCTTCCGACGCCAGCGCCATCCGGCGCCGTATCTGTTCCACGGCCTGCATATCGCCCGCCGCCTCGGCGCGCCGCTCCTGCACCCCCAGCCAGGCCAGCAGCGGCCTGCGCCAGCCCTGGTTCGACGCCGTGTCGACCGCATTCCCGATGTCCGCCGGGCTGATCCTGCCAGCCTTGAACAGGGCGCCGGCCGCCACCAGGCGCGCCAGCGGATCCTGCACGCCGGCCAGGCTGCCGCCGGTGACGACGGCGCGGTGCTGCTCGGGCAGCAGGCTGGCGTTCAGCCCCTGCCAGCGGCCCTCGAGGTAGGCCGCATAGGCCTGCTGGGCCGGGTTCGCGTCGCCCGCCACGGCCGCATAGCCGGGACAGTCGAATTCCAGGGCGGCCACGCGCGCCGCGCAGCGCACCAGCTCGGCCTGGGCCACGTTGTCGAAGCGGCCGGTGCTGGCGGTGGCGCGGCGGGCGCGCACGAATTCGGCGTCGGCGGCGGCCGTGTCGCCATGCAGCCAGGCGTCGGTATAGCCTTCGAGTGCGCTCTTCGCGTTCGGCTGCCAGTCGGGCGGCTGGGGCTTGCTGGCGCAGCCGGCCAGGGCGATGGAAGCCATCGTCACGAACAACAAGGCGGTCTTCTTCATGGCAGCTTGATCTCCTCGTCGCGCTTGAACGGCCACTTGCGGTTGATTTCGTCGACCAGCCGGTTCACCTTGCGCAGGCTGGCGTCGACCTCGCCGCGCAGCCGGCCCAGGTCCTGGGTCGCCACCTTCGCATTCGCACCGACGGCCTGGGCCTCTACCAGCACGGCATCGACCTTCTGCAAGGTCGTGCGGGCGTCGCCCAGGACGCCGTTCAGCTGCCGGACCGCGGCCTGGGTATCGTCCATCACGCCGTTCTTGCCGAACACGCGCTGGTCGGTCTTGGCCAGAATGGCGTCGACCCGCTGCAGGGTCTGCAGCAGCTTCTTCGCTTCCTCGTCGCCGCCGAGGGCGGTGCCGAGCACGCCGTATTTGCCGGTCAGGCGGCCGCTGAGGGTCTCGACGTTGGTCAGTGTGTTGCCGATCGCGGAATCGGGGCGGGTCATGGCTTCCAGGTTCTCCAGCAAGGTGTGGGCGGTGGAGAGCAGGCGCGGGATCTCGGCGGCGGCGTCGCCGCGCAGCACCGGGCGCTGGGCCTTGTCCGGCAACGGCGGGTCGGTCAGGATGCCGCTGTAGGCGCGCAGCCGGGTCTGGCCGACCACGCTGGACTCCAGGGTGAACACGCTGGTGGTGCGCAACCATTTGGCGTCATCCTTCGGGATGTCGACCAGGATGTTGACCTTGCCGTCCTGGCCGAGGTCGACCTGGCGCACGCGCCCGATCGGAAAGCCGGCGAAGCTCATGTCCATGCCGGGGATCACGCCCTCGGAATTGTCGGTCACCAGCACCAGGCGCTGGGTGGGCTCGAACACGCCGCGCGCGTACATCACGTACACGAAGAAGGCGATGATCAGGGCGCCGATCACGATCAGCAGGATCAGCGCCTTCGCCTCCACGTGTTTCGGTTCGTCGGGCGGGTTGGCGGAAATGGGGTCGGCCATGCGGGGTCCTTGGTTCCTTGTTTTCTTTCAGATGTATTTCACGGCCAGCGAACTGGCCTCGATCAGCAGCAGCACGAACAGCAGGCGCAGCGCGCCCGGCTGCACATTGCTGCGGTGGCGGCGACGGTGGCGCAGCATGTCCAGGATGGCCGCGCTCGGGATCACGGCCACGGCCAGCCCGAACAGCACGGTCTTGAACACGAAGCCGAGGGTCACGGTCGGATCGAACACGCGGCCCACCGTGCGGGTGTAGTCGGACAGCCCCCACGGCGACACGCCGTACACGTTCAGGTAGGCCAGCACCAGCACGATCACGCTGCTGACCATGGCCAGGCTCAGCACCGAGAAGGCGTTCGCGATCACCTGCGGCACCAGGTCGTGGCGCACGCGGCGCAGGGTCGACTCAAGCGCGTCGCCGGTTGCAACGCCGCTGGCCGCCAGCCCCATCGCATTGGCGTCGAAGGCCATGCTGACGCGCAGGGCTGCGAACATCGCCGCCGACAGCGGGAGCAGTTCCAGCACCAGCACCCGCACCATCATCTCCAGCGCGAAGCCGGACAGGCCGTAGCTCTGCGCCGTCACCAGCACGATGCGGATGATGACGAGGCTGATCAGGGCCGTCAGCACGGTGAACCAGGGCAGCACCGCCCAGGTGCTGGCGTAGATGTAGCGCGAGGTCGCGAGCCGGTTGCCGCGGTGCCAGATGGACGGCGACATCGCCATCACCAGCGCGACGGCGCCCAGGTGCAGCATGGCCCACCAGCTGCCAAGGTAGCGCGCGATGCGGGCGCCCCAGTCGCGCGGCTTGATGTAGAGGAAGGTCGAGAGTGGCATATTTACATGATACATTTTTCGGCATGCGGCACGTCGGGACGTATCACATCGTAGGGTGGGGCCGGCCGGCGCAGGCGCTCCGCGCCCACGCGACCGTTTGCGTCACGCCTGCTTACGCGTGGGCGCGGCGAGCCCACCCTACGTGCGTCGTGCCTCCTGCACGCCGCTCACTTCCCCGATCGCGGCCAGGGCTTTCTGCAGCTGCCCGGTCGATCCGATCTCCGCCGTGAACACCATGCGCGCGAAGCCTTTCGCGCTTTGGGTGTTCACGCCGATCACGTTGATCTTCTCGCGCGCCAGCACCTCGGAGATGTCGCGCAGCAGGCCCTGGCGGTCGGAAGCCAGGATGAAGATGTCGATCGGATAGACGGTCTCCTTGTCGGCGCGGCCCCACTCGGTCTCGATCACGCGTTCCGGCGCCTTGGACGCCATCTCGCCGAAGTTCTTGCAGCTGGCGCGGTGGATCGACACGCCCTTGCCGCGCGTGACGAAGCCGACGATCGGGTCCGGCGGCGCCGGCTTGCAGCACTTGGCCAGCATGGTCAGCATGCCTTCGGTGCCGACCACCAGCACGCCGGACTTGGCGCCCTGCTCCACGCTCGAGGCGCGGCTCTTGTTGACCACCGCAGTGTCTTCCTGCGGCGGGCTTTCTCCCGGATCGTGCAGAGCGGCTTCGACGTGGCGCAGGCTGAACTTCTCCTTGCCGACCGCAATGAACAGGTCGTCGACCTTGGCGAAGCCCAGCTTGTGCGCCAGCGCCTCCAGGTTGACCGCGGTCTTGCCTTCGCGCTGCAGCGATTTCTCGACCAGGGCGCGGCCGTGCGCCAGGGTCTCGGCCAGTTCCTGGGCGTGGAACCAGGCGCGGATCTTGGTGCGGGTGCGGCTGCTGACGGTGTAGCCGGGGCTGAGCCAGTCGCGCGAGGGTCCGGCGCTGCCGGGCGCGCCCTTGGCGGTGATGATCTCGCAGGTCTGGCCGTTCTTCAGCGGCGTGTTCAGCGGCACCATCACGCCGTCGATCTTGGCGCCGCGGCAGCGGTGTCCGACCTCGCTGTGCAGGTGGTAGGCGAAGTCGATCGGGGTCGCGCCCTGCGGCAGCTCGATCACGCGCGCCTGCGGGGTCAGCACGAAGATGCGGTCGTCCAGGGTGGTGGACTTCAGCTTCTCGACCCACTCGCGCTGCAGTTCTTCCTGGTCGCCGCCCGTCATGGCGTCGGCGACTTCGCTGTTCCAGGCCAGCAGCTGGCGCAGCCAGGCGATCTTCTCGTCGTACTGCTGGCTCTTGAAGTTGGAGCCGCCCTCCTCCTTGTAGCGCCAGTGCGCGGCCACGCCGTATTCCGCGAAGTTGTGCATCTCCTGGGTGCGGATCTGCACCTCGAGCGGACGTCCGTCGTCGGCGGTGACCACCGTGTGCAAGGACTGGTAGCCGTTCGCCTTCGGGCGCGAGATGTAGTCGTCGAACTCCTTCGGGATCGGGGTCCAGATGTTGTGGATGACGCCCAGCACCGTGTAGCAGGTCTTGACGTCCGGGACGATCACGCGGAAGGCGCGCACGTCATACAGCTCGCTGAAGTCGAGCTCCTTGCCGCGCATCTTCTTCCAGATGCTGTAGATGTGCTTCGGCCGGCCGCTGACTTCGGCCTTGATGCCGGCCGCGGACAGCTCCGCCTGCAGGCGCTCGATCGAGGATTGCACGAAGCTCTCGCGCAGCATGCGCTTCTCTTCGAGCATCTTGGCGATGCGCTTGTAGGTGTCGGGCTCCATCATCCGGAACGACAGGTCTTCCAGCTCCCACTTGAGCTGGAAGATCCCAAGACGGTTGGCCAGCGGGGCATACAAATCCAGCACTTCGCTGCCGTAGTTGCGGGTCAGCTCGTCGAAGCGCTTCTGCTCCGCGAAATAGCGCAGGGTCGTCACGCAGGAGGCCAGGCGCACCAGCACCACCCGCATGTCGGAGGCCATCGCCAGCAGCATCTTGCGCAGGGTTTCCACCTGCGCCATGGCCTGCTGGGCGGCGTTCTTTCCGCGGCCGACCGGGGCCTGGGTGGCGGTCAGGTCGCGCAGGCGGATCAGCTGGTGCACGCCGTGCACCATGTCGGCGACTTCCTTGCCGAAGCGTTCCTCGAGCTTTTCGGCGATCAGCGGTTCGACCAGGCAGAGCTCGAACAGCAGGCCGGCGATGCGGGTCTCGGCGTCGCTGCGCAGCACGGCGAGCGTGCCCGCCACACCGAGCGAGAACTCGAAGGCGCTCTGGCCGGAGGCGGCATGACGCTCGCCATAGGCCTCGGCGGCGAAATCCAGCGCCGCCTGCACCCGCGCGCAATCGTCCTTGCCTAAGCCGTGGACGAGCTGGGTGGTGGCGTCGCCGAGCGCGGCAATCGATACCATACGGCTTTCTTACGCCTGGGCGGCGGCGACCACGATCTCGACCAGGCAGGCGGGATTCGCGAGCTTCGCCTCGACGGTGGCGCGCGGCGGGGTGTGGCCCGGCACGACCCAGGAATCCCAGACTTCGTTCATGCCCGGGAAGTAGCTCATGTCCGAGATGTAGATCTGGCAGCTCAGGATGCGGGCCTTGCTGCTGCCGGCTTCGTTCAGCAGGCGGTCGACGTGGCCCAGCACTTCGCGGGTCTGGCCGACGATGTCCTGGGTGGTGTCCTCGGCGATCTGGCCGGCCAGGTAGACGGTACCGTTGTGGATGGCGGTTTCGGACAGGCGCTTGCCTACGTGCAGACGTTGGATTTCCATGTGTGTTCTACCTTTTGATTTAAATAAGTTATTCGGTGCTCAAAAAATCCCTGACGATGGCGATCTGGTTCGCGTGCATCAGGGTCGGCGCATGGCCGACGCCGGGGATCTCCGCCAGTATCGGCTTCGGTCCGCGGCGCGTCATTTCTTCCGCTGTCGCGCGCGACAGCAGGTCGGACAGCTCGCCGCGCAGCAGCAGGGTCGGGCAGCGGATCGCATCGTAGGCGGCCCACAGCGCGGCCTGGTCCTGCTCGGCGCGTTCCGGCGTGATCGCGGCGAAGGGCCTGGCCAGGCCGAGATCGTAGTGGCGCACCCATTCGCCGCCGGGTTCCTGGACCAGCACGTCGCTGGCCAGCTTGTGCCATTCGGCGTCGCTGTGCGGGCCGAAGGAGCTCGACACATCCTTGACGAAGCGCGCGCCGGCCTCGAAGTTCGGGAAGCGCAGGTCCTGGCCGATGTATTCGCCGATGCGCGCCATCGCGGCCGGGTCCAGTACCGGGCCGATATCGTTCAGCACCAGGCGGCGGATCGGGCTGTTGTCGAAGGAAGCCAGGATCATGCCGATCAGACCGCCCATCGAAGTGCCGACCCAGTGCACGGCTTCGTCCTCATCGTTTGCCGTCACGCGGGCGATCAGGGTCACCATGTCGGCCACATATTGCGGCACCACGTAGAGATTCGGGTCGCGCAGGCGCTCCGACCGTCCGCGGCCGGCCACGTCCGGGCAGACCACGCGGTAGCGGTCGCTCATGGCATCCGCCAGCGCGTCGAAGTCGTCGGCCACGCGGGTCACGCCATGCACGCAGACCAGCACGCGCGGGTTGGCGGGATCGCCCCACTCCTTGTAGGCCATGCGGTGCAGGCCGGCCGGCGAACTGCATTGCACGCTCTTCAGCCTCGGTTCGCCCATGCCCTGCCTCCTCTCGATTCGTGATGTCTGAACGGCCGCCAACATTTTAACCGGCTAAGCGATTAGAATTCTACCAAGTCCGCGACGCATCACTTCACGATCACCATTTTCTGAGAAGAGGAAGCAATGAAATCAACCATGTTAAGCGGCAAGACCGCCCTCGTGACCGGCTCGACCTCGGGCATCGGCCTGGGCATCGCGCGCGCGCTGGCCGAACAGGGCGCGAATATCGTGTTCAACGGCTTTGGCGACGCCCAGCAGATCGAGAAGCTGTACACCGATATCGGCCAGGAATTCGGCGTGCGCACCGCTTACCACAATGCCGACATGTCCAGGCCGGAACAGATCGAGGCCATGATGGCCTTCGCGGCCGAGAAATTCGGCGGCGTCGACRTCCTCGTCAACAATGCCGGCATCCAGCACGTCGCCAACGTCGACGAATTCCCGGTCGAGAAATGGGACGCCATCATCGCCATCAACCTGACCTCGGCCTTCCACACCAGCCGCCTGGCCCTGCCGGGCATGAAGCAGAAGAACTGGGGCCGCATCATCAACCTCGCTTCGGTGCACGGCCTGGTGGGCTCGGCGGGCAAGTCGGCCTATGTGGCGGCCAAGCACGGCCTGGTCGGCTTCACCAAGGTGACGGCGCTGGAAAACGCCCACACCGGCGTCACCTGCAACGCGATCTGCCCGGGCTGGGTCCTGACCCCGCTGGTGCAGAAACAGGTCGACGACCGCGCCGCCCGCGAAGGCGTCTCGAACGAAGCGGCCAAGAAGGCCCTGCTGAGCGAGAAGCAGCCGTCCGGCGAATTCGTCACTCCCGAGGAACTGGGCGCGCTGGCCGTGTTCTTCTGCTCGCCGGCCGCCGACCAGGTGCGCGGCGTGGCGTGGAATATGGATGGCGGCTGGGCGGCGCAGTAATCTCCTTCCCGCGATTCCCTCCTCCGGCGGCGCCTCCTGCGCCGCCGTTTTGATTGGCTGTGTTCGCGTTATTTCGGTCACTGCGCCATGTAGCTGAGATGGACGGCGGCTTGCAGCAGATGCCGGGGCGTCGCCAGACGCCGCGCATCCAGCATGCGCTGCCAGCCCGAATAATTGATCAGGTAACGGCTTGCCACGCCGCGAAACCGCACCAGCCAGCTCTTGAACCGGCTATGCCAGCCGTTCACGTTTTGCACGTGGATCGCGCCGCGTGTGCGCTCTCGCGCCTGCACGTTCACCCACGCATGCGTGATACCTGAGCGCGCGGCGAAGCGGCGATCAGCGAGCCGAGGTCCGCAGCCTGGCGCTGGAGATCAAGCTGCCTTCGGCGCCCTTCGGGGCGGCCTTGCCGCTCGAACTGCGCGGCAACCTCAGCCGCAACTGGTCGAGCGTCGACACCGTGCCGGGCCCCGGCAACCGTCTCGACCAGCAACCACGCTGGTCGGGCAAGCTCGGCGCCGACGTCAACGGCGCGCRCGGCATGCTGTATGCGAATGCGCTCGGCGCCACCGAACGCGATGCCACCAGCGCCACCTATCGCAGCCTGCGCCTCCAGTACGAACGCAAGTTCGAGCAAGGCCGCGGCCGGCGCGAATCGCCGATTCATGGCATGCTGCGCTTTTTTCAACGCAAGAAAGCAGCACATCCATGACTCAGCGCCTCGACGAACGGGAATTGCAGGACGCCTGCCTGGACCTGGCCCGGGTCGTGCTGGCCGCCGGCCAGCCGCAAGTCTCGAACGACATCCTCGAAACCCTGGCCGACCGCTTCCACCGCGAAGTCATCGACTTCGCGCCCGGCATCGCGCGCGCCGGGCGCGATCCGAATCTCCTGAGCCGCGCGGTCTACTACATGATCGACGCCCACGCCCTGCCCCTGATGGGCACCGACATGGAATGGTTCCGCCAGGCCCTGGTATGCCTGGTCGAACTGGCGGTGCCGGGCATCGCCCTATCGGACAAGGGCGGTGCCTTCCTGCGCGACGTGCAGCTGGGCGTCGAGCAGTCGCTGGGGGACCTGGAGGGCTGAACCGTTCAGCCGGAAGGCTTGCACCGCGGCCGCCAGGCTGTCCGCCTCTTCGCGCAGGGCCTGGGCGGCGGCGGAGGCCTGTTCGACCAGGGCCGCGTTCTGCTGGGTGGCCTGGTCCATTTGCGCAATCGCCTGGTTCACCTGTTCGATGCCCGCCGCCTGCTCCTGGCTGGCGGCCATGATATCGCCCATGATGCCGGTGACCCGGCCGACGCTGCCGACGATCTCCTGCATCGTGCTGCCGGCGCGGTCCACCAGCGCCGAACCGTGGCGCACCTGCCGCACCGAATCGTCGATCAGGGCCTTGATTTCCCGCGCCGCCGCTGCGCTGCGCTGGGCCAGGTTGCGCACCTCGCCGGCGACCACCGCGAAGCCGCGTCCCTGCTCGCCGGCGCGCGCGGCCTCGACCGCGGCGTTCAGCGCCAGGATATTGGTCTGGAAGGCGATGCCGTCGATGACGCCGATGATGTCGGCAATCCGCGTGGCCGAAGCGTCGATCGCACCCATGGTGCCGACCACCTCGGCCACCACCGCGCCGCCCCGGTTGGCCACTTCGGAGGCCGACAGCGCCAGCGCATTGGCCTGGCGCGCATTGTCGGCGTTCTGGCGCACGGTCGCGGTCAGCTCCTCCATCGAAGACGCGGTCTGCTCGAGCGAGGCCGCCTGTTCTTCGGTGCGCGAGGACAGATCCAGGTTGCCCGCCGCGATCTGGCCGGAAGCCGTGGCGATGGTGTCGGTACCGCCGCGCACCCGGCCCACCAGGCTCGCCAGCCCGCGGTTCATCTCGTTCAGCGCGCGCATCAGGCGCCCGGTCTCGTCCTGCGCCGTCACCGCGATGCTCTGGGTCAGGTCGCCGCCGGCCACCGCGCCGGCGACCCGCACCGCCTCTTCCAGCGGCGCGACGATCCCTCGGATCAGCATCGCGCCGACGACGCCGGCCAGGACCAGGCCGAAGGCCATGCCGCCCAGGCAGACCAGGCGCACGATCTCGTAGGTGGACTGCGACTCGCTGCTGGCCCGGCCGRCTTCGTCCAGCTGGAGCTGGATCAGGCCGTCGACGGCAGTGCGCACCGGCACGAACAGCGCGATCATCGGCCCCTGCACGAGGGCCTTGGCGCGCTCCATGTCCCGGGCGCGCAGCGCCTCGACGGCCGGCTGCAGGGCCTCCCCGACGAAGCGGCCACGGGCGCGCACGAAGCCTGCGGCCAGCTCCTTTTCGCGTTCCGTCATCCTGGTGCCGCTGTAGGCCTTCCATTGTTCGTCGATGAACACCTTGTTGCGGGCGATATTCTCGAGCAGGGCCGGCACCGCGCCCGGATCGGCGTTCAGGGCTTCCGCGGCGGCCAGCTGGTTCAGGTTCAGGCGCCGCACGATGCGGTCGAGCTGGCCCAGGCAGACCATGCGGTCGTCGTACAGCGAGTGCAGCTGGTCGTTGGCGTGGCCGAGGCTGAGCAGCCCCACGGTGGCGCCGACGATCAGTTCCAGGCCCAGGAGCACGATCACGAGGATCAGGCGCGTCTTGATAGTGAGTTGTTTGGTGAGTTTATTCAGCATGAACAGCCCTGCTTGTACCGGTTAGAGGATTGGATAGGGAAGGTCTTTCGTCAACAGCCGCTCCAGCTGTTCCGGCCATACCGGCGAGCTGAAGTAATACCCCTGGAACTCGTCGCAGCCGTTCGCCTTCAGGAAGGCCACCTGCTCCGCGGTCTCGACACCCTCCGCCACCGCCTCGAGGTTCAGGCCATGCGCCAGGTCGATGATGGCGCGGGTGATCGCGGCGTCACTGCGGTCGTCGACCACGTCCTTGACGAAGGCGCGGTCGATCTTCAGCACGTCGAGCGGGAAGCGCTTCAGGTAGCTCAGCGACGAATAGCCGGTGCCGAAATCGTCGATCGACAACGCGACCCCGAGCCCCTTCAGCGAGCGCAGCACCTCGACCGCCCTGGCGGTGTCGCGCATCACCGTGCTTTCGGTGATCTCGATTTCCAGGCCGGCCGGATCGAGGCCGCTCCCGGCCAGCGCGGCGCTTACCTGGGCGGTCAGGCCGGCCTGCTGGAACTGGCGCGCCGACAGGTTCACCGACACCCGGCCCAGCGGCAGGCCTTCGTGGCGCCAGCGGGCGGCCCGGCCGCTGGCTTCGCGCAGCACCCACATATCGAGCTGCTCGATCATGCCGGTTTCCTCCGCCAGCGGGATGAAGCGTGCCGGCGCCACCAGGCCCAGCACCGGATGGCGCCAGCGCACCAGGRCTTCGACCCCGGCCATGCCGCCGTCCGGACCCACGCGTGGCTGGTACTGGAGGGCGAGCTGGCCGCGTCCGATCGCATGGCGCAGCATCGATTCGAGGTCGACGCGGTCGCGGATCACCTGTTCCATCTCGGCGCGGTGGAAGCACATCTGGGCCGGGCCGCCGGCGCGCGCCGAATCCAGCGCCACCTCCGCCATCTGCAGCAGCTGCGCCGGCGTGCACGGCGCCGGCGGTGCGGTGGCGATGCCGATGCTGGCCGACAGGAACAGGCGCTGGCCGCCCAGCACGAAGGAATCGCGCATGCAGCACAGCATGGACCGGCCCAGGCGCGCGGCCGCATCGATGCCGGAATCCGGCTGCACCACGATGAACTGGTTGGCGCCTGGCCGCGCCAGCATGTCGTCCGGACCCAGCAGGCGCGCGAGCCGCGCCGCGCACTCGCGCAGCACCTCGTCGCCGCCGGCGTGGCCATAACTGCCGTTGATCTTCCTGAATTCGTCGACATCGAATACCAGCACCGCCGGCACCCGTCCATCGCGGCGCGCGGCATCGAGCGCGGCCTCCAGCAGGTCGAGGATGCCGCGCCGGTTCGGCAGCCCGGTCAGGTCGTCGCGGGACAGCCGCTCCACCAGGGCGCGCTCGAGGCGGCGCCGCTCGGCTTCGCAGCGCCGCAATACACTCCACAAGGGTTTCCTCATGCCGCCGCTTCCGCCCGCCGCGCCCGCAGCAGCGCTTCGATGTCCGCTGCCGGCACCGGCGCGCCGAAGCGGTAGCCCTGCATCCGCCGGCAACCGTGCGCGCTCAGGAAGTCCTGCTGGCCGGCGCTCTCGACGCCCACCGCCGTCACGTCCAGCTTCAGGGACGCGGCCAGGGCGATCACGGCCGCGACGATGGCGGCATCGTCGCTGTCGGTTTCGATGTCGGCGACGAAGGAGCGGTCGATCTTCAGTCCATGGATCGGGAAGCGCTTCAGGTTGGCCAGGCTCGAATAGCCGCTRCAGAAGTCGTCGATCGCCAGCTGCACGCCCATCGTCGCCAGGCGGGCCATGGTCTCGGCGGCCACGGCGGGGCTCTCCATCAGCAGGGTTTCGGTAATCTCCAGGGTCAGCGCGGCAGGATCGCAGCCGCTGCGCGCGGCCAGGCGCTCCACCTGGGCGGCAAGGTCCTGCTGCTGGAACTGGCGCGCGGACACGTTAACGCTCATCCGCAGCGGGCCAAGGCCGATGCGCTGCAAGGCCGCCAGCTGGTCCATCGCGGTGGCCAGCACCCATTCGCCGATCGGCACGATCAATCCGGTTTCTTCCGCCAGCGGGATGAAATCGGCCGGCAGGACCATCTCCCGCCCTTCCGGCCGCCAGCGCAGCAGCGCTTCGAGGCCGACCACGCAGCCGCTGGCGACGTCGAACTGCGGCTGGTAATACAGCGCGAACTCGCCGCGCTGGAGCGCGCGCTGCAGCCTTGCCTCGACCTTCAGGTGCTCCTCGGCGTGCATGCCCATGTCCGCCGTATAGAAATGGAAGTGATTGCCGCCCTCGGCCTTCGAACTGTACATCGCCGTGTCGGCCGCCTTCAGCAGCGCATGGCAATCCGTCCCGTCGCGCGGATACATCGCGATGCCGACGCTGCCGGTCGGGAACAGCTCGGTGCCGCACAGGGTCAGCGGCTGGAACAGCTGGGCCAGCAGCTTCTGCGCCACCAGCGCCGCGTCGTCCGCGCAGGCCAGGTCGGGCAGCACCACCACGAATTCGTCGCCGCCCTGGCGCGCCACGGTGTCGCTTTCGCGCAGGGCGCAGGCCAGGCGGCGCGCGATCTCGATGATCATCTGGTCGCCGGCTTCGTGCCCGAGACTGTCGTTGACGTGCTTGAAACGGTCGAGATCGATGAACATCACGCCCACCTGGCGCCTGGTGCGCTGGGCCTGGGCGATGGCGTTTGCCAGCCGGTCCTGCAACAGGGTGCGGTTCGGCAGGCCGGTCAGCGCATCGTGGCTGGCCATGCGCTGCAGGGCTTCCTCGGCCTGCTTGCGGCGCGAGACATCCTCGACCGCGATGATCAGCCGCAGCTGGCCGCTGGCGACCTCGCGCATCACGGAGGCACTGACGGTTACCCAGATCGGATTGCCGCCTTTGGCCACGTAGCGGGTCTCGCGCTGGAAATCGCGGATCTCGCCATCGACCAGCCGCCGGATCAGCACCCGGTCTTCGAGCAGCTCGTCCGGGTGGGTGATCTGGTGGACGAAGCGCTGCAGCAGTTCGATCTCGGTAAAGCCGACGATGCGCGTGAGCCTGCGGTTGACGCGCACGAATCGGCCCTCGCGCGACAGCAGCGCGATCCCGACCGCGGCCTGAGTGAAGGTCAACCGGAAGAACTCCTCGCTTTCCTGCAGCCGCAACTTGGCCTGGCGCCGGAAGGTGATGTCCTGGCCGATCAGCAGCAGCATCGCGCCGCCCGCCTGGCGCGTACGCCGGATATTGAATTCGAAGTAGCGCGCTCCTTCGGCATGGCCGTCGACGGTGACCACCACGCCGTCCTGGGGCGCGCCCGAGGCCAGCGCGGCCGCCATGCGTTCGGCCAGCTCGGGGGCCGGAATCAGGCTGTCGAGCTGGGGCTGGGCCTCGACCGCGTCGTCCGGAATGCCGAGCATCTGCAGCATCGTCGCGTTGATCGAGCGGATCCGGTATTCGTCGTCGACCACGATCAGGCCGGCCGGCATCCCGTCGATCACCTGCTCCAGGTAGTTCTGGTACTGGACCACGCTGCGCTGGTCGGCATGCGCATAGGTGTCGAGCGCCAGGCCCATGTCCAGGCAGACGACCTTGAGGATGCTGTCGCAGGCGGCGCGGAAACGCCGCGGCTCGGCGTGCAGGCGCTCCCACAGGAGCTCGATCATCTCGGCCAGGTATTTGCGGTAGGCGCCGATATACCACTTCGGCTCCAGGCCGATGCGCTGGTGCACCAGGCCGACGCGCAGGCGGTCGCGGATATAGGTCTCGCCATACTCTCCGGCGCTCAGGCTGCGAAAGTACCCGGCCTGCGCGTGCTTCAGGCGCTGCACCGTACCGCCGTCCTCCATCAGGGCCTGCAGTTCCGGGAAGCTCAGGATGTGATCGTAGAAGCTGTCCGAAAAGGTATCGAGGTCCTTGTCGATCAGGCCGTGCAGTTCGCGCAGCAGCGCGACATCCCCTTCGCCCAGTTCGAGGAAGGCCATGCGGGCGGCCAGTTCCTCCCGGTCGAGGCCGATCTCGAGGGCGATCGCATCGATGGAATCGTTCGTTTTATCACGCATAAATTGCAAAAGAGCCACAAATGTGAACTGTTTGCAATTTTATGAACGCGTTAATCTTTGTTCAAACCCGTTGCTTGATCTGCATCAAAAACCATTCGAATTTACCCGCTTCAACTAAAAAGGCCGGCACAAGGCCGGCCTCTCCTACTCGCCTGCTACGGCCGCTCAGGCCATCGCGGCCGCACGGCGCCGCCGCGCCGCCCCCACCGCAGCCGCGCCCAGGGCCAGCAAGGCCAGGCTGCCCGGCTCCGGCACGTCGCTGCCGGTCTGGACCGCCGTATCGAGGGCGGTCACGGCGATGTCGTTCAGATTGCTGTCCAGGAACAGGACATCCGAGAACGACAGCGGCGACTCGCCGGCGCCCAGCACATTGAAGCTGATGGTGGCCAGCAGGCCGCTGCCGCTGATGCCCGGCACGGCGCTGAACAGCGAACCGAAGGCGTAGCTCACCAGGCCGGAGGCGTTATCGAGATCGACGACGTCCTGCATCGCGGTGTTGGCGTCACCCAGGAAGTCGCCGGCGGTATAAGCCGTCGCTTTCAGCAGGCCGGGGGCGAAGCCGAGGCTGAACTGATAGCCATACAGGTCGGCGATATTCGAGATCATCACGGCAACGCTGACCGTCGAACCGTCGCTGGACTTGGTCGCGACGGTCGACAGGATCGGCGCCGCCCAGGCTTGCGCGCAACTGGCCATCAGTACCGCCGCGCCCAGCATTTTTTTCCAATTTTTCATCATGTTTCTCCGGATTTGTTAAGGATGCGGTCAATTGCAGCTGCTGCCTTGCGGCAGGCGCGCGTTCACATAGCTCAGGTCGCGGATGTCGATCACGTTGTCCTTGTTGACATCGGCGCGGGCATCGAAGCCGGCCTGGCCGTTGCGCTTGCCGATCAGGGCCTTGACGATGGATACATCCGCGCAGCTCACCGCGCCGTCGCCATCGACGTCGCCGGCCACCGGCGGCAGGTTGATGGTGAAGTTCGCGTTGGACACGTCGAAGAACACATTACCCACGGCTTCCACCTTGATGCGCGCGGCGCTGGTGGCCACCCGCGGCAGCACCACGCTGGCGCTGCCGGTGTTCGGCGTGCTGGCCGCCAGCTCGTAAGGCCAGGTCGCGCCGCCGTCGGTCGACAGCGTGATCCTCACCTTGCTGGTCGAAACCGGCGCGACGTTGGTGTTCGCCACGCTCCAGCTGACGGTCTGCGGAACGCCCGCATCCAGGGTCACGGCCGTGTTGGGCGCGGTGACCTGGAAGGGACCGGCCGCCGGGGCCAGCACCAGGGTCGTGATGGCGCTGTTGATGCCGCCACGGCCGTCGCGCGCCGTCAGCTTGAAGTTCAGCGAGGCCGGGCTCGCGTTCACGCCCGCCACGCCGACATAGGCCGCGGTCGGCAGGAACTCCGAGAAGCACTCGATCTGGTCCGCGGTCGGCGTGGGCGAAGCCGTCGGGCAGGCGCCGGTTTCCGCGTTGGTATTGTTGGCCAGGATCTGCTTCATGTCCGGGAACACGCGGGTCGGCTCGCCGGTCACGGTGTTCTCGCCCGGCGATTCATACTCCAGCGTGTCGGTGTTGTTGACGATGGCGCGCTGGCCGAACTGGCGGAACAGCGGTCCGTTGGTCTTGACGTTGCTCACCAGGCCGGTGCCGGTGGCGGCGCCGCGGTCGTTCTGCTCCCACATATAGGTCAGGGCGTCGCCGTCCGCATCGGTCGCGCTGCCGGTCAGCACGAAAGGCGTGCGCACCGGGATCGTGTAGGACGGCGTCACGCTGACGACCGGCGGCGTGTTGCCGGTTCCCGACAGGGTGCCGCGCCGGGTGGTGGGACCGCCGGCGGTGATCTCGCCGACGTAGCCGGTGCAGCCGCCGCTGCAGTTCAGCAGTTCCAGCGAGGGCACGTTGGTGTTCGCCAGGGTGCCGCCGAAGGTGATCGTGAACCCGGTATCCGTCAGCGCACTGATCGCAACCGTGCCGCCGGCCTGCCAGCCGGCGATGTTCTCGATCGCCGCCTTGATGCCGGCGGTGGTGAAGTTGGAACCGCGCACGATCRGCGCCGACAGCTTGCCGTTCCACGACAGCTGGAACTGCTGGGTGCCGGCAAAGCCGGTCAGCACGCCCATCTGCACTTCGCTCACCGAGGTTTCGGCGGCGGAGGTGTAGGCGGTGATCTCGTCGAAGCTGCGCTGCGACCAGTAGGGATCGCTGTGGGTCTGCAGGTTGTCGGTGCCGCAGATGCCGGCATAGGCCATGATCGAGGAACCGCTGCCCGGCTCCACCGAGGTGCCGGCGTTGCGGTTGGTGCTCGCGCAGTTGCTGATGGTGCCGTTGAACGTGTGGTTGCCCGAGAACTGGTGACCCATCTCGTGCGCCACGTAGTCGACCGCGTAGAAATCGCCTTTCGGGGTCGGGATGCCGGTGCAGCCCTGGGCCTTGCT
The DNA here is from genome assembly GCF_056397205.1 of Massilia sp. 05N420. Lineage (NCBI taxonomy): Bacteria > Pseudomonadati > Pseudomonadota > Betaproteobacteria > Burkholderiales > Oxalobacteraceae > Massilia > Massilia sp. 05N420. The sequence goes on along the minus strand of NZ_JBFTMX010000054.1, from coordinate 27,024 downwards.
GGTGCCGCCGACCACGCCCAGGCTGGCGATGCCGCCGCCGTTCAGGCCCAGGCCGATGTGGCCGACGTCGAAATTGCTGGCGCCGGCGAGCAGGCCCGCGACCACGCGGTTGCGCGACAGGGTGCCGCTGCCGCAGGTGGAGGCCTGGGCGGCGGTGAAGCAGGCGGAACCGCCGCAGGGGCCGTTGGCGCCGGTCATCTTGGCGGCGGTGTCGAGGTTCAGGGCCTCGGTGCCGTTGATCAGCACCAGGCGGATCGAGGTCTCATCCTCGTACACCTGGGTCACGCGGTTGATCAGCGTGACCTTGGCCGCGGTCACATTCGCCGGGTCGCCGCCGAAATAGGCGGCATACGAGGGGTCGGTCACCAGCGCCAGGCGGTAGGTGCGCAGCGTGCCGCCGGCGCTGGCCATCGGCGTCGCGTCCTGGCCGACCACGTGGAAGGCGGCGCTGGCGCCGCCGTCGGCCGCGCTGATCTCGTAGGCGCCAGGATTGGCTCCGGCCGGCAGCGCGATGCTGAAGCTGCCGTCCTTGCCGGCGGTGGCGCTGAGATTCTGCAGGGGAACGCTGTCGCCTTCGGCGTGCAGTTCGAGGTTGACGCTGGCGCCCGGCGCGAAGCCGGCGCCGCGCACTTCGACATTGTCGCCTTCGCCGACGAAGCCGCGCGACACGCTCAGCGTGGCCTGGTCGAGGCTCCCTTCGATCAGCGGACCACGCGGGCTGATCAGGTCGGCGCGGGTATAGGCGGCGTAGACGCTGGTGTCGTTGCGATAGTAGGGATCGACGTACCAGCCGCCGTTCGGCGAACGGACCGAGGCGTGCAGGCCGAGCGGGGTGATGTCCATGCGCAGGCTGGCGTTCGGGTCGTCGATGCCCTTGCCGCGATAAGTCTTGATCTCGGGGTGCCTGGCTGCCAGCTCGTCCTCCATGATCGGCGATTCGACCAGGGTGAAGCGCTGGTAGCCGCCATCAGGGTGGGGCAGCGAAATGGTCAGGGTGCTCGAGGTGGCGGTGGCGCCGGCGGCCAGGCGCTCGCGCGGCGCGCCGGCGGTAAACGACTTCATGCCGGGCAGGTCGAGCGTGGCAGCGTGAAAACGCTTGAGCTGCAGCTCGGGCAACCTTGCGGAGGCGCCGAGGGCCTGGGTCAGGCTGGAGGATGACTGGATCCCGCCGCCCACGTTCTGCCAGAACGGTGCTGCGGGCTGGCTCTTGACGCCGGAGCCGGCCTGGGCGAATGCCGCCGGCGCGGTCCCCAGGAAAGCCAGGGCTACACATAGTGCAATGGAACTCGAACACTTCGTTTTCATGCGGTGTCCTCTCTCGGAATGGTCTTGCTGTGCTTATGGTTATAGGTATGCCGGACCCACGCCCCGGCATGCGGTCGAGTCAATACAGCAAACCGATAGTATTGCCAAAAAATTATTAACACAAGCTAAATATTTCATTTATGCAAATGTTTTCTTGACCGCAAAGAAGTCCCGTCCGCTATGATTCCGTTTCCGCAAATTCACCCTCAGAAGGAAAAAAGCATGCCGAGCTGGACCAGGAAAATCGCCCTCACCGCCCTCGCCTCCCTTAGCCTGCTGGGCGCTGGCGCGCGCGCCGCCGAGCAGCGTCCGGTGCTGCTCACCGCCGACAAGGTCTGGACCGGCGAAGGCGCGCCGCATGCCGGCTGGGGCGTACTGGTGGCCCAGGGCCGCATCCAGGCCGTCGGCCCGGCCGACAGGCTGGCCGTGCCGGCGGATGCCGAACGGATCGACCTGCCCGGCAAGACCCTGCTGCCCGGCCTGATCGACCTGCACTCGCACCTGCTGCTGCACCCGTATAACGAAACCACCTGGGACGACCAGGTGATCAGGGAAGCGCCGGCCTACCGCATCGCGCTGGCGGTGCGCCATGCCGCCGACACCCTGCAGGCCGGCTTCACCACCCTGCGCGACCTCGGCACCGAGGGTGTCGACTACGCCGACGTCGGCATCAAGCGCGCCATCGAAGAAGGCCAGGTGCCGGGGCCGCGCCTGCTGGTGGCGACGCGCGCGATCGTCGCCACCGCCAGCTACGGCCCGGCCGAGCGCAACTACCGTCCGGACATGGAGATTCCCTACGGCGCCCAGCAGGCCACCGGCGTCGACGAAGTAACGAAGGCGGTGCGCGAACAGGCTTCGCACGGCGCCGACTGGATCAAGTTCTATGCCGACTACCGCACCGGTATCGACGGCAGCACCCGTCCGACCTTCACCCTGGAAGAAATGAAGGCGATGGTGGCGGCCGCCCACGTGACCGGACGCAAGGTGGCGGCCCACGCCAGCAGCGACGACGCGATCCGCATGGCCGTGCTGGCCGGCGTCGACAGCATCGAGCACGGCTACGGCGCCAGCGAGGCGACCTTCAGGCTGATGCTGGAGCGCCATACCGCCTATGTGCCGACCCTGACCGCGCCGGAAGCGATCGGTGAATATTTCCAGAAGCACGTGCGCGGCGGCACGCCGACCCCGGGCATGCAGGAAGCGGCGCGCGCCTTCCGCCTGGCGCACAAGCTGGGCGTCACCATCGGCAACGGCAGCGACGTCGGCGTGTTCACCCACGGCAGCAATGAGCGCGAGCTGGAGTGGATGGTGCGCCTGGGCATGACGCCGACCGAGGCCCTGCGCGCCGCCACCGTGGTCGCCGGCGACATCCTCGGCAAGAAGGACCTGGGGGCGATCCAGGCCGGCAGCCTGGCCGACGTGATCGCGGTCGAGGGCGACCCGACCGCCGACATCGCGGCGCTGCGCAAGGTGGGCTTCGTGATGAAGGCGGGCACGGTGTATCGCCGCGACTGATCGGCGCCGGTAAGGCGCCGTGATCCCGGGGTGCGCCCGCCAATCGGGCGCTCCTGACATTCAGGAAGCGTAGGATGGGTTATACGTGCCGGCGTTGCGGTTTTCCACAATAGCTGGCGCAGATATTTTCAGTAATGATGACGGCACTATCATTCGCTCATGAAGCCCGATCATGAAAAAACCATTCTATAAAGTACTGTACCTCCAGGTACTGTTCGCGATTATTGTCGGCGTGCTGCTGGGTATCTTCGATCCCGGCCTCGCCACTGCGATGAAGCCGCTGGGAGACGGCTTCGTCAAACTGATCAAGATGATCATCGCCCCGGTCATCTTCTGTACCGTGGTCGCCGGTATCGCCGGCATGCAGGACATGAAGAAGGTCGGCCGCGTCGGCGGCAAGGCCCTGCTCTACTTCGAAGTCGTGTCCACCTTCGCGCTGGCGATCGGCCTGATCGTCGCCAACGTCATCAAGCCGGGCGCCGGCTTCAACGTCAACCCGGCCACCATCGACACCCACTCGATCGCCCAGTACACCGACAAGACCAAGGCGCTGACGACGACCGACTTCCTGATGAACATCATCCCGAACACCTTCGTGGATGCGTTCGCCAAGGGCGAGATCCTGCAAGTGCTGCTGATCGCGATCCTGTGCGGCTTCGCGCTGTCGATGATGGGCGAGCGTGGCCGTCCAATCACCCGCGGCATCGAAACCCTGTCGCACATGATCTTCGGCGTGGTGAACATCATCATGAAGGCCGCCCCGATCGGCGCCTTCGGTGCGATGGCCTTCACCATCGGCAAATACGGCGTCAAGTCGCTGATCCCGCTGGCCTCGCTGGTCGGTTCCTTCTACCTGACCTGCGCCCTGTTCGTCGTGATCGTGCTGGGCATCATCGCCCGCCTGACCGGCTTCTCGATCTTCCGCTACCTCTCCTACATCAAGGAAGAGCTGCTGATCGTGCTGGGCACCAGCTCGTCGGAAAGCGCGCTGCCGGCCATCATGCGCAAGCTGGAAAAGCTGGGCTGCCCGAAATCGGTGGTGGGCCTGGTGGTTCCGACCGGCTACTCGTTCAACCTCGACGGCACCAACATCTACATGACCATGGCGGCCCTGTTCGTTGCCCAGGCAACCAACACCGACCTGACCCTGACCCAGGAACTGACCATCCTGCTGGTGGCGATGCTGACCTCGAAGGGCGCGTCCGGCATCACCGGCGCCGGCTTCATCACCCTGGCGGCGACCCTGGCCGTGGTGCCGACCATCCCGGTGGCGGGCATGACCCTGATCCTGGGCATCGACAAGTTCATGAGCGAATGCCGCGCCCTGACCAACATCATCGGCAACGGCGTCGCCACCATCGTCGTGTCGAAGTGGGAAGGCGAGCTCGACCACGAGCGCCTGAGCGCCGAGCTGAAGAATCCGAGCGTGGACGACAGCTCCCTGCGCGGCTATGAAGAACTGGATCAACCGCCTGCGCGGCGCCCCCGAGAATGCGCCCGCCGCAGCCGTTCCGGCGGCCGCGCCCGACGAACAGGCGGCCGACCTCGCGGCCGACATCGAAGCAAGCTATTACCGCTGGCTGACCGCGGCGCGCGGCTACGCCGCCCCCGAAGAGGTCGAGACCCGCATCCTCGACTCGGTACACCAGCTGAGCGCGCAACCGGGCGAAGCCGCCGGGCTGGTGCCGCGCGTGCCGGAAGCGATTCCCAAACTGCTGTCCAGTCTGAGCGACGAAGACGCCTCGGTGGCCGACCTGGCCCGCCAKGTCGCGCAGGACGTGGTGCTGGTGGCAGAGGTCATCCGCGAAGCCAACAGCGCCTACTACCGCCCGATCGCCCCGGTCAAGAACGTCGAGGCCGCCATCATGATGCTCGGCCAGAACGGCTTGCGCATGCTGCTGGCGCGCATCGCCTTCCGTCCCCTCATCAACATGCAGGCGAACGGCTTCGCCCGCGAGGCCGCGCCCCAGGTCTGGAACCAGTCGGTCAGCTGCGCGCTGGCGTCCAGCCTGATGGCGCCGGGCCTGAGCACCGGCGTGTTCGAAGCCTACCTGGCCGGCCTGATGCAGAACGTGGGCCTGGTGGTCGCCTTCCGCCTGGCCGACCGCATCTGCACCGACGGCCGCGTGCCCGGCTCCAGCGACTTCGGTGCCCAGCTGCTGGCCGCCAGCCGCCAGCTTTCCTCCGCCATCGCCGCCCACTGGAGCTTCCCGCAGGCAGTCGTCGACGCCATCGCCCACGCCGGCGAGCCGGGCAGCGACCACCTGGCCGAAGCCCTGGCCCAGGGCGACCGCATCGCCAAGCTGCGCCTGCTGATCGACGCCGGCGTGATCGGCGAAGACGACAGCCTCGTCACCGACGGACTCGACAATTTCCAGCGGCGTTGTCTGGGCAAGCTGGCGAAGCTCGAGGGCTAGCGGATATTCAGGCGGGCGACTGTTCGGCGCGATACGCTGCGGCGCCAGCCAAGGCTGCGCATACGCCCCCGCTCACGGTTTATTGGCCGGGCGCGCCCTGGCCGCCGCCCCGTTCTCCAGCCGGAACACGATGTCGACCGACTGCCGCAGCTTGAGCAACTGGACCATCACGAAAGTCTCGCGGTCGATGTCGGCGGCGCGCTGGTTGCTGGTAGCGCGGGCCCTGCGCTCTACCCGGAACTCGTCGCGTTCCAGGCCCAGGGTGGTGCCCAGCTTCTTGAGGGCGTCCGGGGTTGCCGCCATCATCGGCCCCAGCCGGCGTCCGCCGGCCGCCGCCATCACTTCGGCGCGGCGGCGCGCATCGGCGATGGCCGCGGCCACCATCTCGTCGTTGACCTGCTCCATGGTGCTGAGATCGAAATCCGCGGCGAAGCTGTCCAGGTTGGGCTTGCCGAGCAGGCCGCCGCCCAGCGCCGGCCAGTTGGCGGTATTCCGCAGCCGGATGTGCACGTCGCAGCTCAGCTCATATACCGGGGTACCATCGGCGTTGCGTTCCTTGCGCACGGACTGGCGCACCTCGCGCACCTGCATGTCGTCCTCCTCGATGCTCAGCTTCTGCATCAGCTCGCGCACCTCGGCCATCCGCGCATCGATCACCGCGCGCGCCGCGGCCGGATCGGCGTCAGCCGCGACGACCTGGAAATCGAGGGTGGCAATATCTGGCATCTCGACCCGGAAATTGCTGCCGGTGACATGTACGAAGGGATAGTCGGGGATGCTGGATGCCACGGCCGGCGCCGCCGGCAGGGTCAACGCGGCCGCCGCCATCGTGCAGGCAGCCAGGATCGGCAGCAAAGGCTTCAGTTTGAACATGGACACTCCATCATTGAAAAATCATTGGTCGCGCAAGGCCAGGGCCGGCGACATCCGCATCGCCGCCACCGCCTGGCGCGCACAGCCGGCCAGGGCGACCAGGCCGACACCGGCACAGGCGATCGCCAGCGGCCACCAGCCCATCGGCGCACGCTCGACGAAAACGGCCAGGTAGCGCTCGGTCCACAGCCAGGCCGGTGCCAGCGCCAGCAGCGCGCCCACGCCCAGCAGCGCAAGCCATTCGCGCGCGACCAGCAGGCCGATATGGCGGGGTGTGGCGCCGTGCAGCTTGCGCAGCACGAATTCGCGGGCGCGGCGGCGGATCGTGTAGCTCGACAGCACATAGATGCCGAAGCAGGCCAGGGCGGTCGCGACGATGCTGGCCAGCGCCAGCAGCTTGGCCTGGCGCAGGTCGTCGCTGTAATTGCGGGCGAACACCGAGGACGCGGTCTCGATGTCCGGCACGTCGTTTGGGAAGTGGCGCGCCCACAGGGCCTCGATGGCGGCACGGGCGCCGGCGATATCGCCGCGGGTGCGCACCGTCAGCACACCCTGCTCCTCGTTCAGGCGGTACAGGATCGCCTCCGGCTTCTCACGCAGCGAGTTGTAGCGCAGGTCGGGCGCGATGCCGATGACGCGGCTGTCGCCGTCGATGAGCTGGCCGACCGCCGCCTCGGGCGAAGGGAAGCCGAGCGCCAGCGCGGCGCGCGCATTCAGCACGACGCCTTCTTCACCCTGGCGCGAGAACAGCTTGCCCGCCAGCGGACGCAGGCCGAACACCTCGAAGAAATTCGCGCCGACGTCCTTCAGCTCCAGCGGCACGGATTCCGCGCCGGGCTGCCGGATCATGATGACGCTCTTGTTGCCGTCGCGGCCGACCGCTTCCTGCATGGCGGCCACGCCTGCGACGCCGGACTGCCGCGCCAGCTCCGCCCTGAAGGCATGGGCGGCGGCCGGGCCGGCCTTGTCGGGCAGTCCGATCACGAGCTGCGGACGCGGATCGAAGCCCGGATCGGCATGGCTGGCGTAGCGGGCCTGCCACCACACGGCGAGGCTGGCGGCCACCAGCCCGATCGCCGCGGCGAACTGGGCCACCGTTAGCACGCGGCGCATGTGCTGCCCCTCGGCCGTCTCACCGCTGCGTCCGCCGAGAGCAAGGCTGGCCGGGACCCGTGCCGCCAGCCATGCCGGATACAGCCCGGACAACAGCCCGGTGCCGAGCCCGATGGCGGCGAGCATGGCCCAGCCGGCCGACCCATAGGTGGACGAGAGCGGCCGGCCGACCAGTTCCGAAAACAGGGGCAGGGTCAGCCAGGCCAGCACGGCGCCGATCGAGCTCGAGGCGGCGCCGACCAGCAGGGATTCGGCCAGGAACTGCCCGGCCAGCGCGGCGCCCGAGATGCCCAGGGTCTTGCGCACCGCGATCTCGCGGCGCCGCGCGGCGGTACGTACGGCCGCCAGGTTCACGTAATTGCTGGCCGCCAGCGCAAGGATCAGGATGCCGAGGCTCGCCAGGCCGGCGATCGCCACCGGGCTGCCGTAACGGCTGCCGCCGCGGCTGGACAGCAGGTCGGGATCGAAATAGACCTTCGACAGCGGCGTCACGGCGATGCTGGTGTAGGGTTTGGGCCGGCCCGCGACCAGCGCGCCGCTGAACACGCTGTCGCGCTGGGTGGCGACCGCCTGCTCCAGGGTCAGACGCAGGGCGGCGGTATCGGTGGCCGGCGCGGTCTTCAGGTAGAGCCGCGCCCACCGCGACCACGCCTGGCGCTCGCTGTCCGGCGGCTGATCCCAGCTGTGCCGGCCCTCGCCGAGCAGAAGGCCGAACTCCGGACTGGTATTCGCCGGCATGTCGGCAAGGACCGCGCGCACAACGAAGGGGACGCCGTCAATCGAGGCCACCTTGCCGAGCGCATCGGCGGTCCCGAACAGGCGCAGGGCCACGCTGCGGCTCACCACCAGCGCATCTGGGCGCGCCAGCGCCGCGTCGGCATCGCCGGCCAGGGCCTTGATGCCGAAGAAGCGCAGGTAATTCGGTGCGGCCACCGCGAGGTCCACCTGAAGCAGGCGTTCACCCACGCGCACCGCCAGCCGGAGGGGCTTGGCGCTGGTCGCGTCCTGGACCAGCCCGGCCGCCAGCGCCACCCTGGCCAAGGGCGGCGGCGCGCTCTCGCCCCAGTCCGGGCGCGGCAGCAGGTTACGGCGCTCCTTGACCACGTAGATCCGGTCCGCATCGTGAATCGCGTCGTTATGCGTCCAGGCGTAGCGCACCAGCCCGAACAGCAGGAAGCAGGCGGCCAGCGCCACCGCCAGGCCCAGCACCGCGACCGCCGAATACAGGGGCTCCCTCGCCAGCAGGCGCCAGGCCAGTTTCAGGTTCCGAAGCCGCATCCGCACTCCCGCAGAAGTAGACAATGATGTCTATGCTAGGCCTTTTATGGCTGTTCTCGCAATAGCATCTCAATAAATATTTCTGTAGACAGTCCTATCTAGAAGGGCTAGTCTACGCGCGTGTGCATTGTGTTTTTCGAGGATGAATCATGGCCAGGTCCCCCGCCCCCTCCAAGCCGACCCCGGCCGAACTCGACCTGTTGCAGGTGCTGTGGCCGCTGGGCTCCGGCACCGCCCGCCAGGTGCATGACGAGATCCTCAGGACGCGGCCGGACGTGACCTATGCGACCGTGCTGCGCCTGATGCAGATCATGCATGCCAAGGGTTTACTGATCCGCGACGAGAGCGAACGGTCTCACGTGTACGCGCCGGCCCAGGCCCAGGAATCGCTGCAGACCAATCTGCTGAAGGACCTGATGCAGCGCGCCTTCTCGGGCTCCGCCAAGGCGCTGGTGCTGGCGGCCCTCAAGTCCGGGATCTCGAAGAAGGAAAGGGAGGAAATCGAAGAACTGCTCAAGAGCGAGGACAAACGATGAGCGCCCAGGCCCTGGTGGCGGCGCTGGGCTGGACCCTGGTCCATTTCGTGTGGCAAGGCGCCCTTCTCGGCTGCGCCGTCGCGGTGCTGCTCGTCGCCCTGCGCAATGCGCGGCCCGAGACGCGCTATGCGGTCGCATGCGGGGGCCTGCTGCTGTGCCTGGCTTGGCCGGCGGTCGACCTGGCGCTGTTGCTGAAGGCCGGCGCCGGTGATGCGGGCGGCAGGCTCTTCCCCGGCGCCGGCGGTGGCGGTGCCGTCGCACCCGGTGCGACCGGCCTGCTGCCCTGGCTTGGACAAAACCTGGGCTGGATCGTCGCCTTGTGGGCCGCCTGCTCCGGCGCGCTGAGCCTGCGCATGGCGGCCGGCCTGCTGTGGATCGGCCGCGCGGCCCGCGCGCAAGCCTGCGCCCCGGCCTGGCAGGAACGCCTGTCGCGCCTGGCGGAGCGCTGCGGCCTGGCCCGCGAAGTGCGGCTGCGCGTGGTCGACGGGCTCGCCAGTCCGATCACGGCCGGCTGGTGGCGCCCGGTGGTGCTGGTGCCGGCCAGCCTGGTCGCAGGCATGCCGCCGCATCTGCTGGAAGCCCTGCTGGCCCACGAACTCGGCCACGTGCGGCGCCACGACTACCTGGTCAACCTGCTGCAGAACGTGATCGAAACCCTGCTGTTCTACCACCCGGCCGTGTGGTGGCTGTCGCGCCGCATCCGCGCCGAGCGCGAGCAGATCGCCGACGACTTCGCCGCCCGCCACCTGGGCGAGCCGCGCCGCCTGGCGCTGGCGCTGTCGGAACTGGAAAAGCTGCAGTTTTCCAGCCACCACCTGGCCCAGGCCGCGAACGGCGGCGACCTGATGGCGCGGATCCGCCGCCTGCTGCGCCCTGACGTGCAGGCGCTCAACTGGAAGGCGGCGATTCCGGTGCTGGGCCTGGCCGTGGTGTGCGCGGCCAGCGCGCATGCGCCGGCGAACCGTAACGACGCGGCACCTGTCCTGCGCGGCGAAACCCGGGGCGCGATCGCAGATTTCTCGACCTGCCGCAAGCCCTACTACCCGAAGGCCGATATCGCAGCCGGCCATGAAGGCACCGTAACGATCGGCTTCATGATCGACGAGCATGGCATGGTAACCAGCTCGTCCATCGCTACATCGAGCGGTTACGCCAGCATGGACGAGGCCGCGCGCACTGCGCTGGCGCTGTGCCGCTTCAGTCCGGCGCTCGAAGCCGGCAAGCCGATCCAGCAACTGGCGCATATCCAGTACGTCTGGACGCTCAAATAAAAAGCCGCGGCCAGTCCCGGCCGCGGCTTCGGTGTGCAATGCCCGGCTTCAGACCGCCGAAACGTCCAGCTCGGCAGTCGTCGCGGCCACCACCTCTTCCTTGGTGACGCCCGGCGCCAGTTCCACCAGCTTGAGCCCGGTGTCGGTGACGTCGATCACGCCGAGGTCAGTAATGATGCGGTCGACCACGCCCACGCCGGTCAGCGGCAGATCGCACTTCTTGAGGAGCTTGTGGCTGACCGAGCCGTCCTTGGCGGTGGCGACGTGCTCCATCAGCACCACCACGCGCTTGACGCCGGCCACCAGGTCCATCGCGCCGCCCATGCCCTTGACCATCTTGCCCGGGATCATCCAGTTGGCCAGGTCACCCTTTTCCGAGACCTGCATCGCGCCCAGGATCGCCAGGTTGATCTTGCCGCCGCGGATCATGCCGAAGGAATCGGCCGAGCTGAAGTAGGCCGAGCCCGGCAGCGCCGTCACGGTCTGCTTGCCGGCGTTGATCAGGTCGGCGTCCACTTCGGCGTCAAGCGGGAAGGGGCCGATGCCCAGCAGGCCGTTTTCCGACTGCAGGAAGACTTCCACGTCCTTCGGGACGTAGTTCGCCACCAGGGTCGGCAGGCCGATGCCCAGGTTCACGTAGAAGCCGTCCTGCAGTTCCTTCGCCGCGCGCGCGGCCATTTCATCACGAGTCCATGCCATGTCGTCTGTCTCCTGTTCCTAGCTTAGGCTGCGCGCACGGTGCGCTGTTCGATGCGTTTTTCCGGCGTCGGGTTGTGAACGATGCGGTGCACGAAAATGCTCGGCAGGTGCACCTGGTCCGGATCGATCTCGCCGGTCTCGACCAGTTGCTCTACCTCGACGATGCAGATCTTGCCGGCGGTGGCGACGTTCGGGTTGAAGTTGCGCGCGGTCTTGCGGAACACCAGGTTGCCGGCGCGGTCGGCCTTCCAGGCCTTGACCAGGGCGACGTCCGGGTTCAGCGAGCGTTCCATCACGAACATTTCGCCGTCGAATTCGCGGGTTTCCTTGCCTTCGGCGACGATGGTCCCGTAGCCGGTCTTGGTGAAGAAGGCCGGGATGCCGGCGCCGCCGGCGCGCAGCTTCTCGGCCAGCGTGCCTTGGGGCGTGAATTCCAGCTCCAGTTCGCCGGCCAGGTACTGGCGCGCGAACTCCTTGTTTTCGCCGACGTAGGACGCAATCATCTTCCTGATCTGGCGCGTGGCCAGCAGCTGGCCGAGGCCGAAGTCGTCGACGCCGGCATTGTTCGAGATCGCCGTCAGGTCCTTGACGCCGGAATCGCGCAGTGCGGCGATCAGCGCTTCAGGAATGCCGCACAGGCCGAAGCCGCCCACGGCAATGGTCTGGCCGTCCTTGACGACGCCTTCGAGTGCGGACCGCGCATCTGGATAAACTTTATTCATACCCGTCCCTTTAGTAGTTAAGCCAACAGCTCTTTCTGTACAGCAGAGTAGAATTCGAGAATAAAATAGCCCCCTGCAAAGCACAATACCGTAGAAATACCGGCAAGGGCCGGCCATGGAGACTTTAGTTTGCATCAGACGACAGCATCATACGCCATCGATTACGAGATGATCTTCCAGCATGCCCCAGTCGGCATGTGCATCTCCGTCAATCGGATCATCCAGGCGTGCAACCAGGCACTGGCGTCGATGTTCGGCTACGACTGTGCCCAGCTCGACGGCAAGTCCTTCGAAGTGCTCTACCCGACCCAGGACGAATTCCTGCGCACCGGCGACCGCATCGTCCCCATCATGAACGCGAAGGGCCGCTACTCGGACGAGCGCATCATGCGCCGCGCCAACGGCGAGCTGTTCTGGTGCCACGTGAGCGGCCGCGCCCTCGACCCGCAGCAGCCGCTGGGCGCCGGCATCTGGACCTTCGAAGATGTCAGCGAGAAGCGCCCGGTGACGGCCGCACTGACCCCGCGCGAGCGCGAGATCGCGGCCCTGCTGGTCGAAGGCAAGACCAGCAAGGTGATCGCGCGCGAAACCGACCTTTCCCCGCGCACGGTGGAGATGCACCGGGCCAAGCTGATGAAGAAGTTCTCGGCATCGACTTCGTCCGAGCTGGTGCACAAGCTGGTCGGCGTGGCCCGCTGAGCCGCGTCAACGCCCGACCCGCCTCCCCTAGCCATTATGGATGAGCACGCTATGCGGCGTGCATTTCCATACGAATGCGCTCGAGGAGGACATGATGGCACGATTGACCTGGCGCGGATTGCTCACATCCGCCATTCTTGCAGCCGCGCTGGCCGGCTGTTCGCCCTTCCAGTATCAGCCCAACATCAAGAACGGCGGGCGTGCGGTCGCGGCCGCCGTCGCACCGGGCGACTCCAGCCGCATCGTGGTGGCGTCGGCCTCGGGCGGCATCTTTCGCAGCACCGACACCGGCGCTACCTGGACCCAGACCAGCGGCAACGGCACCTTCGCCTTCACCGACCTAAAGTACCTGCCGAGCAACGCGAACATCGTCATCGCCACCGCCCTCTCGGACACCAGGACCAGCACCGGCGGCGGCATCTGGCGCAGCCTCGACGCCGGCGCCAGCTGGTCGAGGGTGGCCGTCACCACGCCGGTCCCGGCCTGCGCGGCCGACCTCTCCGGCTTCGGGCTGGCCGCGGAAACCACGCGCAACCGGGTCTGGGCGGCCACCTCCTGCGGCGTCGCCTTCAGCAGCGACTCCGGCGCGAGCTGGCACTTCCTGCCCAAGGCCGCCGGCTACGACAACGACAGGAGCTATGCGGTGCTGGCGCCCACCACCACGCGCCTGGCGATCCTGACCGACGGCGGCGTCAAAGTCTCCACCAACGCCGGGGGTAGCTGGAGCCTGTCGACCACCGGCCTGCCGGGCTTCATCGTCAGGGGCGTGCATAACGAGATCGCCGTATCGCCGCTCAATCCTTCCCACCTCTTCTTCACCTTCAACCAGTGGGTCTGGAACGTCGCCGCGGCGAAATGGGAGGGCCACACCCTGCTGTACCGGTCCTGGGACAATGGCGCGACCTGGGGGCCGCTGCTGGATATTCCCGGCTATAACCGCCCCTCTTTCGTCAAGACGGCCCAGCCGAGCGATGCGACGCATTACGGCATCCACTTCGGCGACGGCAGCTGCACCCAGCAGAGCGCCACGGTGACGAACGGCCCGGTGCCGACCTTGTCGGGCTGGACCACGTCCGAACTCGACCACTGCGACACCTCCGACCTTGCCTTCAGCGCCGCCGACGGCAGGACGCCCCTGCTGCTCACCTCCGACGCCGGCCTGAACAGCACCCCCGACGCCGGCCTCCACTGGCACGTGACCGGCGGCGGCGACGCCGGCTACGATGCCCTGCAGATCACCGAGGTGATCGGCCAGCTGCACCCGGACCGCCGGGCTTCCGACCTGTATTTCGCGACCCATGACAATTCCATCTGGGCCTCGGCCGATGCCGGCGTCACCTAGCCGACCAATGTCTGCTGCGAAGGCTTTTACCTGAACATCTGGCGCGAGCCCATCCCGGCCGCGGATACCAGGCTCACCGGCGTCGATTGCGGCGCCTGCTTCAACTTCATCTCGGGCCCGCTGCTGGCAGGCTTCAGCGCCTTCCCCAACCCGCCGAACACGGCCGGCAACCCGCGCCTGCTCAAGCCCGGGGCCTATGTCCAGAACACCCAGCTCAGCGGCCTGCCGGGCAATATCTACGACCTGAGCACCGACAACGGCGCCAGCTGGACGCCACGCTACGGCTTCCTCGAGGATCCGCAGGACTTGCCGAAGGTCGCGGGGCCGGTGGCCAATCCGGTGATCTACACCGCGGTCAAGCTGTCGGGCGCGACGCCGGCCGGCTTCCCGGTCGTCGGCATCAAGCGTATCGCCGATACGCTGGCCGCCGGCTCGCCCCTGGTATCGGACATCGGCGGCTTCGGCAGCCTCGGCATCTTTCCCACCGAGTTCGCGTGGTACAAGCCTTTCGGGGTCGACCCGCGGGACGCCAACTTCCTGATCGTGCCCGACATCGTCGGCAACACGGTCAGGGTGACGCATGACGCCGGCGCCACCTGGACCACGGACACCGCGCTTACCAGCCTGGCCACGCGCGGCGGCATATTCAAGTTCAGCTTCGGGCCGTTCTCCCAGATCAGCGCGTTCGGCTTCGATCCCGACTGTGCGGGCCACATCCTGGTCGGGACCCAGCAGGCCGGCATGATGGAAAGCTTCGACCGCGGCGCGACCTGGAACTACCTGGCCGGCTCGGATAACATCCCGCAGGTGTCGTCCTTCTACTTCCAGGGCAGCGGACAGGTCATCATCTCTTCCTACGGCCGCGGACTATGGAAAAAGTTCACTACCTGCCCGCGCCGCGTCATCCGGCCCGGCATCCTGAGCGCCCTGGCCGAGCCGACCATCTACTGGAAGGGGGCCCGCGTGCCGCTCAGCCAGATCCACAATCCCGACGTCTGCCCGGTATGCGGCTATTTCGTCACCGAAGGCGGCGACATCCTCGACTTCGTGCTCGACCCGGCCACCGGCGAGTTGCGCGAAGTGGCGCTGAGCGGCGGCAGCATCCGCGGCCTCACCTGGGAGCGCACGCCGGTGCCGGCGCCGTTCAAGGTGACGCATGCCGACCGCCTCGGCAAGCTCGGTGGTGACCACGAGCTGCGCGCGCAGGTGAAGGCCGGCGCCCATATCAAGGGACTCTACCTGGATGGGGCGATCCTGAAAGGCGTGATCCTGGCGCCGCGGGACGTGCAGGAAGCGCAGCTGCCGCGCAAGCCGGCGCTCGGGCCTTATGTGCGGGTCGAGGTGAGGCAGGAAGAGAATCCGAACGGCGAAGGCGGTGCGCTGGTCGTGCTGCTGCACGGATTCGGCTTCGATCCGGCCCTGCCGCTGTCGGTCTCGATCGACGGCGTTCCCGTGCGGATCGACGTGCAGCCGCGTTTCGACGCGGCCCGCGGCTTCACCCTGCCCCTGCCGCCCGTGGTGAGCATCGGCGGCCACACCATCGTCGTCGAGCAGCAGGGACCGGAGGGCATCCTGCGCGACGCCGCCACCTTCATCATCCCCTTGCAGGACAATGAGCGCGGCGAGGAGGACAAGCGCAAGCGCCGCTGAGCGCGATCAGGCTGCCGGCAGCACGCTCCTGAGGTGCTCCGGCAGCGGCACCGATTTCTCCTTCTTGAAGTCGATCCACACCACCTTGCCGCCGCCTTCCGCATAGACGACGTCGGCCTTGCCCTCGGCATCCACCAGGCTGATCTCGTGGGTGACTTCGAAACTGGAACGGCCCGGGGCGCCGGCGTAGGTGCGGACCTCGATCTCGCCCGGATATTTCAGCTGCTTGATGAAGGTGCAGTAGGCGGTGACGATCACCGGTCCCTCGCCCTGCATATTGAATTCGCCCGCGGCCTCTTCCAGGAAGCAGATGCGGCCGCTTTCCATGTAGCGGAAATAGACTGTGTTGTTGACGTGGCCCAGCACGTCCATGTCGCCCCAGCGGATCGCCTGGCGCATCGTGTGCATCAGCTTGCGCGTCGGTTTTTCGTTGCTCATCGTTGCCTGCTTCGTTTTGAAAAAGCAGGCATTGTAGTCGTTCAGCCGCCGGCGTGCCGGCGCACGATGTCGCCGACGATGCCGCAGAAGGCGGCCGGGTCCTCGAGCATCATCATGTGTCCGGCCTTCGGCTGGACCAGGCTGGCGCAGGCCAGCGCCAGCACCCATTCGGGGATGTCCCAGCCGGCCGCGGACAGTTCGCCGCCCAGCAGGTAGAGCGGCACCCCTAGCCCGAGCACGCGCCGCACGCCTTCCAGGTAGCCGGGCGCGCCGGTCACTTCGAGCACCGAGCGCGCCATCGCCTGGATGGTCGTGTAGGGCTGGTTTTCCAGGACCTCGCGCGCCAGGGCGACGCGCTCGTCGCTGGCCTCGATGCCGATGCGCTCCAGCCAGGCGGCCGGATCGTCTTCCATGGCGCCGTATTCGGCCGCCCAGTCGGCGTCAAGCATCGGCGCGATGCGCGAGCACCAGAACGCGTCCTTCAGCGTGAAATTGCCTTCAACGCTGATCAATCCGCGCACCAGTTCCGGCACCTCCTGCGCGGCCAGCATCATGACGGCGCCGCCGACGCTGTGGCCGAGCAGCCAGGCCGGCTCGCCGACTTCCTCGCGCAGCACGCGCGCGATCTCCTCGGCCTGGGCGTGCAGGTCGATGCCGATGTCCACGCTGCGCTGCGCGCCGTAGCCGAGCAGGTCGGGGGTGCGCACGTCCAGCCCGGGCAGCCGCTGCTGCGGTTCGTAGTAGCTGCTTGACCCCAGCAGGCCGTGGACCACGACCAGTGCCGTCATTGCGCCGTCATGCCGTCGTCGGCCGTGATGATGGTGCCGTTGATGAAGTGGGCTTCCTCGGCCGCCAGCAGCAGGAGCAGGCCGTCGAGGTCTTCCGGCTTGCCGATGCGGCGGCGCGGCAGCATCTCGATCAGCTTCTTGCCCTGCTCGGAACCGAAGTAATCCTCGTTCATCTCGGTGGCGATGTAGCCGGGACAGATCGCGTTGACGTTGATGCCGTAGCGGCCCCATTCGACCGCCATCGCCTTGGTCATCTGCACCACGCCAGCCTTGCTCATGCAGTAGACGCCTATCTGCGGCAGCACGCGCAGGCCCGCCACCGAGGCGATGTTGACGATCCGGTGCTGCTTCCTGGGATCGCCCTTGGCGCGCTGAATCATGCGCTTCGCGCACTGCTGGGCCATGAAGAAGGCGCCGCGCAGGTTGGTGTCCATGATGTAGTTGTAATCGTCCTCGGTGACGTCCAGCAGGCGCTGGGTGTTCGACACCCCCGAGTTGTTGACCAGGATGTCGATCGGGCCGGCCTCGGTCTCGGCATGCGCGATCGCCGACTTGATGCTGGCAAGGTCGGTCACGTCCAGCGACACCACGTGGGCCGCGCCGCCGTCCGCCTCGATCTCGGCGCGCAGCTCCTTCAGGCGCTCGACGCGCCGCGAGGCCAGCACCACCTGCGCCCCCGCCCCTGCCAGGGCCTTCGCGAAACGCGCGCCCAGTCCACTGGATGCGCCCGTCACCATTGCGATCTTGCCTTCGAAATTGACTTCAATCCCCACGTTCCACTCCTCTGCCTGAGCCCACCGAACTATATTCTGTTGCGACGACATAATCATTACATACTTCACCAAATTCGCCTCGTTTAGATTGCCGCATCTAATATCTGCCCTACAATAGCGCGCTGCGTTGCAATCATGAGCAAAAAAGTGCACACTCGTGCTTAAATTTTTCTAACACTATTAAAACATGACTCAGCCCAACAACCTCATCGAACAATACGGTCCGCGCGAAGCGATGGAATACGACGTCGTCATCGTCGGCGGCGGCCCTGCCGGCCTGGCGGCAAGCATCCGCCTGAAGCAGCTGGCTTCGGAACAGGGCCGCGACGTTTCGGTCTGCGTGCTCGAGAAAGGCGGTGAGCTGGGCGCGCACATCCTGTCGGGCGCGGTGATGGATCCGCGCGCGCTGAACGAACTGTTCCCGAACTGGAAAGAACTGGGCGCACCGCTCCACACCGCCGTCCTTGAGGACCGCGTGCTGTTCCTGACCGAGACCAAGTCCTACGCGACCCCGCACTTCATGGTGCCGAAGGCGCTGACCAACCACGGCAATTACGTGATCTCGCTGGGCAACGTGGTGCGCTGGCTGGGCCAGCAGGCGGAAAGCCTCGGCGTCGAGATCTTCCCCGGCTTCCCGGCCGCCGAGATCCTGTACAACGACGATGGTTCCGTGAAGGGCGTCGCCACCGGCAATATGGGCGTCAAGCGCGACGGCGAACCGGGTCCGGATTTCCAGCTGGGCATGGAACTGCACGCCAAGTACACATTGTTCGCGGAAGGCTCGCGCGGCCACCTGGGCAAGCAGCTGATCGCCAGGTACAGCCTGGACCAGGGCAAGGACCCGCAGACCTATGGCATCGGCATCAAGGAACTGTGGGAGATCGACCCGGCCAAGCACAAGCCTGGCCTGGTGATCCACACGGCCGGCTGGCCGCTGCCTTCCGATACCTACGGCGGCTCCTTCCTGTACCACCTGGAGAACAACCAGGTCGCGGTCGGCTTCGTGGTCGGCCTGGCCTACCAGAACCCCTACCTGTCGCCCTACGAGGAATTCCAGCGCTACAAGACCCACCCGGAGATCCGCCACTTCTTCGAAGGCGGCAAGCGCATCTCCTACGGCGCCCGCGCGATCACCGCCGGCGGCCTGCAGTCGCTGCCGAAGACCGTGTTCCCGGGCGGCGCCCTGGTCGGTGACGACGCCGGCTTCCTGAACGTCAGCCGCATCAAGGGCAGCCACGCCGCCATCAAGACCGGCATGCTGGCAGCCGACGCCGCCTTCGCGGCACTGGGCGAAGGCCGCCAGAACGACGAGCTGGCGAGCTACCCGGCCGCCTTCGAGCAGTCCTGGCTGCACGAGGAACTGCACGTGGCGCGCAACTTCAAGCCGTGGATGAGCAAGGGCCTGGTCCTGGGCACCATCATGACCGGCATCGACCAGATCCTGTTCAAGGGCAAGGCGCCGTGGACCCTGCACCACCAGCACGCCGACCACGAATGCCTGCGCCCGGCATCCAGCTTCAAGCCCATCGTCTATCCGAAGCCGGACGGCAAGCTGACCTTCGACCGCCTGTCCTCGGTGTTCATCTCGAACACCAACCACGCGGAAGACCAGCCGGTGCACCTGACCCTGAAGAACCCGGACGTGCCGGTCGAGATCAACCTGGCCAAGTACGCCGGTCCGGAACAGCGCTACTGCCCGGCGGGGGTCTACGAGTTCGTGAAGCTTGATTCGGGCAAGGACCGCCTGCAGATCAATGCGCAGAACTGCGTGCACTGCAAGACCTGCGACATCAAGGATCCGACCCAGAACATCGTCTGGGTCACGCCGGAGGGCGGCGGCGGGCCGAATTACCCGAACATGTAATCCGGTCGGCGCGACACGTACGTCGCACGTGGGCACGGTGTGCCCACGTGTCAGCGCAGCGCCAGCTTTTCCAACTCCTGCGCCGTCATCGGGCGCCCGAACATATAGCCCTGCGCATAATCGCAGCCGGCATCGACCAGCAGCGCCCGCTGCGCCGCCGTGTCCACGCCCTCCGCCACCACCTTCAGTCCCAGCTTGTGCGCCATGGCGACGATCGCCTCGTACAGCGCCAGCTCCCCGCCCTCTCCGTCCAGGGTCTGCGCCAGCGAAGGGTCGATCTTCACCAGGTCGATGTCGTAGCGCTTCAAATACGCCAATGAGGCATGGCCGCTGCCGAAGTGATCCAGCGCCACCTGCAGCCCCAGCATGCGGAACTGGGCAAGCCGGCCGAGCAGCGCGTCGGCGCCGCCCTGCAGCGCGCCTTCGCTGATCTCCACCACGATGCTCTGCAGCGGCAGCGCCAGCTCGCGCAGGTAGTCGAGCCAGCCCTGGTACTGGCCGGCGCCGCGGTCGGCCTTGCGCATCTCCTGGGCCAGGCGGTCGCGGAACATGTGGCGGTTCGGCGGCCCGGTCAGCTCGTCGAAATTCGCCGGGTGCCAGATCCGCTCGGCCGACGCCTTGCTGCGCCTGATGTCGGTGACCAGGCTTAGTGTGCTTGATGGCCCCGGCTGAAGCGCCGCTCGGCACGGCGTTGCAGGCGTTCGAAGAACAGGCTCAGGATCCAGTAGATGATGGCCGCTGCGAGGTAGAGCGGCAATGGACGGAATGTTACGGAGATCAATTCTTTGGTGACAAGCATCAACTCGGTCATGGTGATCACCGACACCAGCGAGGTGTCCTTGATCAGGCTGATCAAGGTATTGCTCATCGACGGCACCGCCACCCGCAGCGCCTGCGGCAGCACCACGTGGCCCAGGGTCTGGCCCCAGCCGAGGCCGAGGCTGTAGGCGGCCCGCCACTGGCCCTGGGCGACCGCCAGGATGGCGCCGCGCAGGCTCTCGGACAGGTAGGCGCCGGCGTTCAGCGACAGGGTCAGCACCCCGGCCGTGACCGGCGTGAACTCGATGCCGATGCTCGGCAGGCCGTAATAGACGACGAACAGCTGCACCAGCAGCGGCGTGCCGCGGAAGGCGCTGACGTAGACCACCGCCGGCCAGCGCAGCAGCGCCCACGGCGATACCCGCATCAGGGCGGTGGGCAGGCCCAGCACCAGTCCGCCGAGCATGGCGGCGACCGCCAGCAGCAGGGTGTAGCCGGCGCCGCGCAGCATGACCGGCGCGGACTCGCGCAGCAAGTCCAGCAGTTCCTGGAACGCCATGCCGGCTTCAGTAAGGACCGGTCATGGCGCGTGGGTGGCGTCGACGCCGAACCACTTCACCGAGGCGGCCTTCAGGCTGCCGTCGGCGCGGGCGTCCTCGAGCGCCTTGTCGATGGCGGCACGGAACTGCGGATTGTTCTTCTGGAAGGCGACCGCGGTGCGCTCGACCGCGCCCACGCGGGCGCCGGCGCGGATCGGCAGCTGCGAGGATTTCAGCAGGTAGGCCACCATCAGGCTGTCGTTCAGGGCCGCGTCGATGCGACCGAAGGCCAGGTCCTGCAGGTTTTCCGGCGCCGCCGGGTAGCTCTTCACGTCGATGCCGGGCATGGCCTTGGCCTGCTGCTCGAACACGCTGCCCTGGCCGACGCCGACCTTCTTGCCCTTCAGGTCTTCCAGCTTCCGGTACTCGATGCGCTCGTTGCGGCGCACGATCAGCTGCGGGGTCGAATAGGTGTAGGGGGTGGAGAAGTCGAAAGCCTGTTCGCGCCTGGGCGTGACGTTGACCTGGCTGATGATGACGTCGTACTTGCCGGCGCCCAGGCCAGCCAGGATCGAGGCCCATTCGGTGGTCACGAATTCCGGCTTCAGACCCAGCCTGGCCGCCACCAGTCTGGCGACGTCGACGTCGTAGCCGGTCAGCTGGCCGGTCTTCGGATCCTTGAAATTGAAAGGCGGATAGGTTCCCTCGAGGGCGATGCGCAGGGTGCCGCGCGCCTTGGCGGCGTCGAGCAGGTCGGCCGCATGGACCGGCAACGCCAGCACCGCGCAGGCCGCGACGACGGCGCCCAGCAGCGTTCTACGGAAATTGTTCGGGGACCCCGTTTGCATCGCCTCGCTCTCCTTTCAAGCACTAGAGCCAGAGTTATAACGCAATTACGGGCATGCGAAAAGGGAATTATTCGTCTATCAATATAGCCTGCGGCTATGCTTGCCGAAGTTGTGGCCGGTGACGATCAGGGTGCTCTCGACCAGGGTCGACAGACCCAGCAGCAGCTGCACCAGCTTGTCGTCGGGCAGGACCCAGACCTGGCCGGACGGCTGTTCGGCCCCGGTCGCGGCCATGATCAGCGGCGCGATCCAGGAGGCATCCGGCTCGACGTCCAGCAGCACGGCGTCGCCGGCGGTCTGCAGGTAGACCTCGCCGCCCGGCGCCAGGGTGAAGCGCACCCCGACCCCGGTCTCCTGCGGACCGATCATCTCCTGCATGGTGCGGTTGTGCGCATCGATCCAGAGTTCGACGTCCTGCGGGGTTTCCAGCGGGCTCCAGGGCACCGGACGGAAACGGGGGCGTTCGGCACTGTCCTTGGTCGAATCTTGGCTCATGAGGGGCTCGGCTACGGTGATGATGAGGATGGAAACGGCGCGTATGCTAAGCCACTATACCCGGCGGCGCAAGAAGGACGGCTCACATGAGCGTGACCAGCCTGGCCTCGACCCGTCCATCCTCGACCAGCAGTTCGCCCGCCGCGATCGGCAGGCTGAAGCGGCGCCGCCCCGCGCTGCCAGGGTTCACGTAGAGCACGCCGCCGCGCTCCACGCAGGCCGGCTTGTGCGAATGCCCGGACACGACCACGCGCACGCCGTCCGCGGCCGGCTCGCCCGCGAGTTCCTTCAGGTCGTGGATGACGAGGATGGCCACCCCGCCCACGACCAGGCGGGCGGTCTCGGGACTCGTCCCGGCCCAGGCGGCGGTATCGTTATTCCCGCGCACCACGGTCAGCGGCGCGATGGCGGCCAGGCGCTCGAGGATCTCGGGCTTGCCGATGTCGCCGCCATGCACGATGTGTTCGCTGCCCGCCAGGAAGGCCAGCGCTTCCGGGCGCAGCAGGCCGTGCGTATCCGAGATCAGTCCGATCCGCATGGCCCGCCGTGCACTCAGCCCGAATGCCGGGCGCGACCCATCCTGGTGGCCGTCCAGATCGACCACAGGGCGGCAATGCCGACGATCACATACACGAGCCGGCTGGCCGGGCTGCCGGCGCCGAACAGGCTGGCGACGACGTCGACGTCGAACAGGCCGACCATGGCCCAGTTCAGGCCGCCGATGATCAGCAGGGCCATCGCGATGTAGTCGATCGCCGACATCGTCGAGTGCTCCTCGCGCACGGCCGCCCGCCGCTCGGGCAGGTGCCGCCGTTCCATGGTAGGTGCGTTCATGGTTGCCATCATGTCCTCCCTCGAAAAGGTCGATGCGGTAACCACGATAGCAAAAATGCGCGCGGGCGCGCGCCGCCTACCGCTCGGGCCTCAGCCCTTCCAGGTACGGTTGAGGCCGGTGTCCGTGTGGATCCAGCCGCCCTTGGGACCGGAGCGGTAATAGAAGCCGACGCCGCCCTGGCGGAAACTGCGCACCAGGCCGCCCAGCACCTCCTCGGTGAGGCCGGCGATGCGGACGTCGGCCGCCTTGCCGGACATGTGCAGGGACTGACGCGCGGCCGGCACGCCCTGCTCGATCAGGCGGTTGTTGGAAGCCGGGGTGCGGTAGCCGGACAGGATCTCGAGCGGCTTGTCGAGGCCGTAGCGCTGGACGAAGGCCTGGGACGCCCACAGGGTCTCGATCAGCTTGGGGTCGATCGCCATGCTGGCCTTGCCGTTCACGTCGCGCAGCATATGGCACAGTTCCTGGTAGGCCGAGTCGATGATCTCGCCATCCTTCCAGTACAGGACCTTGCTGCGTTCGCCGCTGGCGGGACGGATCACGGACAGGGTGCGCGGCTTGACCCAGAAGTCGAGGTCGACGACCTGGGCGTCGAACAGGTCGGGCGGCGGAGCGATGTCGATGCTGGGTGCGTCCGGCGTGGCCTGGCTGGAGGCGCCGGCGTCGCGCCTGGCGGCCCTGGCGTCGATCAGCGGCGTCGCGACCAGGCCGAGTGCGGTAAGACGCAAGCCTTGGTGAAGAAAATCTCTGCGGGAAGCCATATCAAACTCATCATTGAAACTTCCTTACTATATCTCAATGGACAAAAGGAAAAAAGATGAGTTCGTGTAACGTAAGGTTTCGTGCAACAAACGCGCCAATTACGCGCCGTTCTGCTTATTTGCCGGTGCAATTGCAGAATCGCTTGCCGGCCGGCGGCTCGACCGCATTCAACTGCTTCCACAGGAAATCGCATTCGAGGCCGAAACAGGCCTTGTCCTTGCCCGCATTGATATAGCCGAGGGTTTCGAAGAAGGGACTGGCCGAGGCCGGGGATTGCATGTGCAGGCGGCCGATGTCCCAGCTGCGCGCCTGGACCTCGACGGCGCGCATCATGGCGCGGCCGATGCCCTTGCGCAATTGGCCCGGCATCACATAGCACAAGGCCAGCTTGCCGGCCTGGGTCAGCAGGGCCAGCCCGGCCAACTCCCCGCCGTCAACGGCGACCACCGCGTAATTGCTCGGCGAGGACAACCAGGCGCTGACGTTCTGCGTGGTCTTGTTGCTCAGCCAGGACTGGAGGATGTCTGCGCGCCGGCCGTGATCGGCCGCGCAGCCTTCCTCGATCGAGCGGCGCAGCAGTGTGCACGCTGCCGGCGCGTCGTTCAGTGTTGCCTGGCGAATGTCAATACCCATGTAGTACTTGCGAGGTTTAAAAAAGTTGTTCCGGGATGTGGAAGGCCGGACTATAACCCAAAGTCCGGGATCCTGCTGTCCGGCCATGCGCCGGGCATCCGCTCCAAAAGAGGCGCTCTAAGCATATGATTAAAATGTACTTCTGTTCCCCTGAGTCTTCGTCGATGATGAATCCGCTTTCCACTGGTCTCTACAAGGAAGAACAAATAATGGTCCAAACTTATTCCCCGCTGCGCCGCCGCCTGCTGGCGCTCACCCTGGCGTTGGGCGCTGCGCTCCCGATCGCCTCCCAGGCCGCCGAGGTCGAACTGCTGAACGTCTCCTACGACGTCGCGCGCGAACTGTACAAGGACGTGAACCCCGCCTTCATCGCCGAATGGAAGAAGAGTACGGGCGAAACCGTCACCATCAAGCAGTCGCACGGCGGCTCCAGCAAGCAGGCGCGCGCCGTCGCCGACGGCCTCGAAGCCTCGGTCGTGACCCTGAACCAGGCCAACGACATCGACATGCTGGCCGACCGCGGCCTGGTCGCCAAGGACTGGACCAAGAAGTTCCCGAACAATGCCTCGCCGTATTACTCGACCATGGTGTTCCTGGTGCGCAAGGGCAACCCGAAAGGCATCCACGACTGGGCCGACCTGGCCAAGCCTGGCGTCAAGGTCGTGATCCCGAACCCGAAGACCGCCGGCAACGGCCGCTACACCTATCTGGCGGCCTGGGGTTCGGTCATCAAGAAAGGCGGCAATGAAGCCCAGGCCCGCGAGCTGGTCGGCAAGATTTTCAAGAACGTGCCGGTGCTGGACGCCGGCGGTCGCGCCGCCACCACCACCTTCACCCAGCGCCAGATCGGCGACATCCTGGTGACCTTCGAGAACGAGGTGAACCTGGTGCGCGCCGAGTTCGGCGACAACTTCGAAGTCGTCTACCCGTCGATTTCCGTGCTGGCCGAAACCCCGGTGGCCATCGTCGACAAGGTGGTCGACCGCAAGGGCGTGCGCAAGGAAGCCACCGCCTACCTGAACTTCCTGTACTCGGATGCCGGCCAGGCGATCGGCGCCAGGCACTACCTGCGCGTGCGTAACGAAAAGGTGATGAAGCAATACGCCGCGAACTACAAACCGATCCAGCTGTTCACGGTCGACGACGTATTCGGCGGTTGGCGCGCGGCCCAGAAACGTCACTTCGACGATGGCGGCGAATTCGACAAGATCTATCAATCCAAATAAATAAGTCGAATTAGAATGTATAAATACAATAATGCTGTATAGATATACAGGATTAATCGCAGGAAAATAAAGCTGAGTCGCTTTTAAGAGATTTCTTTAAGATAATTCGCTAAATTTCCGTTCACAAAGAAGGCCTTGCTTCAACGCGAGGCCTTTTTTCTTGTAGAATCTTGCTGTTGGTTTCGATCTCTATGGATCGCCAATAAAAGTTCCCATGTAGCTCGACGCTATTGGGCTAACTGAACGATTTGATGCTCCGCCGCCGTCCGGCGCCCGACCATTAACCGTACCCCATACACACACACATGATCAAAAAATTCCTCGCTGCGGTGCTGATGACGATTTCCAGCGCGGCCGCCTTCGCCGTGCCTTTCGGATCGCAATCGGTGCTGGTGGTCGAAGACGACACCGGCAAGGTGCTGTACGAGAAGAACGCCTCGACAGTCGCGCCGATCGCTTCGCTGACCAAGCTGATGACCGCGATGGTCGTGCTCGATGCCCACCAGGACATGAACGAGCCGATCGAGATCGAGAAGCAGGACGTGGACATGCTCAAGCACAGCAGCTCGCGGGTGCCGGTCGGTGCGACCATTCCGCGCCGCGACGTGCTGCAGCTGGCCCTGATGTCTTCGGATAACCGCGCCGCCGCCGCTCTCGGCCGGACCTATCCGGGCGGCATGGATGCCTTCCGCATGGCGGTGAAGCGCAAGATCGCCGCCCTGGGCATGACCCAGACCGTGATCGAGGAACCGACCGGCCTGAGCCCGCATAACCAGTCGACCGCGGCCGACCTGGTCAAGATGGCGACCGCCGCCGCCAACTACCCGGAGATCACCCGCATCACGACCTCGTCGGAGCACCTGATCAACATCAAGGGCCGCGACGTCGAGTACCACAACACCAACCGCCTGGTCGGCGCCAAGGGCTGGGACATCGGCCTGTCGAAGACCGGCTACACCCAGGAAGCGGGCCGCTGCCTGATCATGCGCATCAAGGCCGCCGGCAAGAACGCGACCATGGTGCTGCTGAACGCCGGCGCCTCCTCGGTGCGCGTGCTGGACGCCCTGAACATCCGCCGCCACGTGCTGGGCGACGACGCACCGGTGGCCACCAGCCCGGTCCGCGCACGCGCCGCCGTCGGCGGTCCGCGCATCAAGGCCTCGGCCGGCGGCGCCCGCGTCAAGGCCTCCGCAAGCCGCGGCCGCTTCAAGCATGCGCCGGTGTCGCGCCACCGCCGTCACCGCTGATCGCCAGCGCATCATTCACCAATAAAAAGGCCGCAGCGGGAAACCGCTGCGGCCTTTTTATTCATGACCCGCGTGTCGATCAGAACACGTGGCGGATACCCAGGTTGTAGCCCGTGTTGCCGGTGCCGGTCTCGGTATTGTTCGCCACGGTGTAGCCTGCGCCGTTCTTGTTATCGATGTGGGCGTAGGCCGCGTACAGGCCGGTGCGCTTGGACAGGCCATACAGGTAGCCGATGCCCCAGGAATTCGCGTCCTGGTTGAAGCTGGTGCGGTCGTCCTTGTGCATGACCGAAGCCATCAGCGTGCCCGGGCCGATCGCCGCGGAGATGCCCAGCAGGACCGAGCGTCCGTCTAGCGACGGGGTCGGCTTGACGCCACCGTAAGGATTGTTGGCATT
>NZ_JBFTMX010000053.1:0-34381 GCF_056397205.1 Massilia sp. 05N420 | reverse complement strand
CGGCATCTCGGGCGCCATCCAGCACCTGGCCGGCATGAAGGACTCGAAGACCATCGTCGCCATCAACAAGGATCCGGAAGCGCCGATCTTCTCGGTGGCCGATTACGGCATCGTCGGCGACCTGTTCGAGGTCGTGCCGGCGCTGGTCAAGGAACTGGGCTAAGCTCACAGCGTCGTCCCCGCGCAGGCGGGAACCCAAGTTCGTGGCGTATCACTAGCGTTTGACGCAGTCGCTGCATATAAAAACCTGGGTTCCCGCCTTTTTCACGACCTACAATTGACGTATACGTAAAACGAAACAAAGGAGACCACGGTGAGCTACAACGCCCCCCTGAAAGATATGCTGTTCGTGGTGAACGAACTGGCCAACCTGGCCGAGATCAACCAGCTGCCCGGCTGCGAAGACGCGACCCCGGACACCGTCGAAGCGGTGCTGGAAGAGAGCGCGAAATTCTGCGGCGGCGTGGTCGCCCCGCTGAACCATTCCGCCGACAAGGAGCCCAGCTTCTGGCACGACGGCCAGGTCACCACCTCGAAGGGTTTCAAGGAAGCCTTCCGCGGCTTCGCCGAAGCCGGCTGGCAGGGTGTGCAGCACCCGGCGGAATTCGGCGGCCAGGGCCTGCCGAAGCTGGTCGCCACGCCCTGCGTGGAGATGCTGCACGGCGCCAACCTGGCGTTCGCCCTGGTCGCGCTGCTGACCGACGGCGCCATCGAAGCCCTGCTGACCGCCGGCAGCGATGAGCAGAAAGCCCGCTTCATCGAGCCGCTCATCAGCGGCAAGTGGACCGGCACCATGAACCTGACCGAGCCGCAGGCCGGTTCCGACCTGGCCGCCGTGCGCACCCGCGCCGTGCCCCAGGGCGACGGCACCTACAAGATCTTCGGCACCAAGATCTTCATCACCTACGGCGAGCACGACATGGCCGAGAACATCATCCACCTGGTCCTGGCGCGCACGCCGGACGCGCCTCCGGGCGTGAAGGGGATCTCGCTGTTCATCGTGCCGAAGTTCCTGGTCAACGAAGACGGCTCGCTGGGCGAGCGCAACGACGCCCACTGCGTCTCGATCGAACACAAGCTGGGCATCAAGGCCAGCCCGACGGCCGTGCTGCAGTTCGGCGACCACGGCGGCGCCATCGGCACCCTGGTGGGCGAGGAAAACCGCGGTCTCGAATACATGTTCATCATGATGAACGCGGCCCGCTTCGGCGTCGGCATGCAGGGCGTCGGCCTGGCCGAGCACGCCTACCAGCAGGCGGTCGCTTTCGCGAAAGAGCGCGTGCAGTCGCGCGCCGTCGAAGGCTCGAGCGGCCCGGTCGCCATCATCAACCACCCCGACGTGCGCCGCATGCTGATGTCGATGCGTTCGCAGACCGAGGCGGCGCGTGCGCTGGCCTATGTGGGCGCGGCCTACAGCGACCTGGCGCACAGCCATCCGGACGAGTCGGTGCGCAAGGCCAACCTGGCGATCTACGAATACCTGGTCCCGGTCATCAAGGGCTGGTCGACCGAGATGTCCGAGAACGTCGCCCGCGACGGCGTGCAGGTGCACGGCGGCATGGGCTTCATCGAAGAGACCGGCGCGGCCCAGCACTACCGCGACGCCAAGATCCTGACCATCTACGAAGGCACGACCGCGATCCAGGCCAACGACCTGGTGGGCCGCAAGACGGCGCGCGACGGCGGCGCGGTGGCGAAATCCATCATCGCCCAGGTCCGCGCCACCGAGGCTGCACTGGCCGAGCGCCAGGGCGCCGCGCATTCTGCCGATTTCGCCGCCATCCGTTCGCAACTGGCGGCCGGCAGCGCTGCGCTGGAGCAGGTGGTCGACTTCGTGGTCGCCAATACCAGGCTCGAGCCGCGCGCCGTGTTCGCCGGCAGCGTGCTCTACCTGAAGCTGGCCGGCATCGTGCTGGGCGGCTGGCAGATGGCGCGCGCGGCCCTGGTGGCGCAGCAGAAGCTCGACGCGGGCGAGGGCGATGCCGCCTTCTACCGCGCCAAGATCGGCACCTCCCGCTTCTTCGCCGACCACGTGCTGTCGCAGGCGGGCGGCCTGCGCCATGCGATCGTCGAGGGCAGCGCCGGCGTGCTGGCGCTGGACGTCGAGCAGTTCTGACCGGAGATCGGCGCCGCCCGGCGCCATCGGCTTCGAAGGCGGCGCTTGCGCCGCTTTTTTTCGATTTGTCGCCTGCGCCGGCGCCAATCGACAAGCTGTGGCGAGCTTCCCGAGCGCTGAGCCAGACACCGGCGCATTTGAGAAATCCTAAAAGTCGGCGGGCCCACCTGTCCAGAATCGGAACTGATCATCCACCGACAGGAGCTCCCATGGTTTCTTTCCAGTCCTGCACGAGTTTCCGGCTGTCCATCGCCGCCGCGGCGCTGTCCGCCCTGACTGCCTGTGGCGGCGGCGGCTCGTCGACGCCGGCCACCGACCCATTGCCGCCGACCCCGCCGACCATCCCCGACCCGCCCACCAATCCTCCTCCTCCGCCGCCTCCGCCGCCGACCACGCCGCCGCCACCTGCCGATCCGGCACCGCCGCCCGACATCAAGCTCGCGGCGGGCTACACCGACATCAACGCCGCCGAGCGCCTCAGCCAGGCCCATTGGTCGGCCTGGCCCAGCACCGGGACCAGGATCGTCGACGGTGTCGGCTGCGCCACCAGCGAGGCCTACCACATCCATTCGATGCTCTCGATCTACCGGGATGGGGTGCGCCTGCAGGTGCCGGCCAACATCGGGATCACCAGCTGCCACTACGACCTGCACACCCACGACATGACGGGAGTGATCCATATCGAGACCCCGGTGCCCAAGGTCTTCACGCTGAGGCAGTTCTTCTCGCTATGGGGGCAGCCGCTGAGCGCCGCCCAGGTCGCCGGGCTGGCGGGTACGCCGACCTTCTACGTGATCCAGAATGAAAAGCCCACGCGCGTGACGACGGATCCCGCCGCGATCACGCTCGAGCCTCACAAGGAGATCGTGATCGTCGTCGGTACGCCGCCGGTGGAAGTGCCGCGCTGGAACTGGGCTGCCACCGCCCTGTAGACCGAGGGCCGGGCGCCGCCACCCTTCAGCCGTAGGCGCCGCCCGTGTAGAGGAGGTCGAACAGGCGTGACAGCACCGCGATGACACCGGTGGCGCCGACCAGCATGGTCAGCACCAGCAGCACCGCGAGCGGCCAGTTCGAGCGCGATGCGCGGCCGGACGAGGCGTTGAACTTCGCGTCCCATTTCTAGGCCGCCGAGGAGGAAGGCGAGGGCGGTGGCGAGGGTCTTGTTCTTGTGGTTCGACATCGACTGCTGAACTCGGCTTGTTGTTGTGAAAAGGAAAGATTGAAGTATCGTCCAAAACGGCCGCGGAAGCAGCATTTTTCGTGGCTTTCGGCGGTGCTTGCCATGCGCCGGGCAGCCGTCGATGTAGCGTTGTTGGGAAAAATAGGCGATAATGCTGGATTCGGCCGGTCTGCGCGCCGGGTTTTTATTTTTTTGACAAACGCTTGCTGAGGCACGGCGCGGCGCGCTATAATCGTCGGCTTTCTCCGTCCAGCACAATTTTTTGGAAATATTATGGTCGTTATTCGTTTAGCTCGTGGTGGTGCCAAGAAGCGCCCGTTCTACAACATCGTTGCAACCGACTCGCGCAACCGTCGCGATGGCCGTTTCATCGAGCGCATCGGCTACTACAACCCGATGGCTTCGGGCAAGGAAGTTGGCCTGAACATCACCGCTGACCGTCTGGCTTACTGGCAAGGCGTTGGCGCACAACTGTCGCCGACCGTTGCTCGCCTGGTCGCTGGCCAGCAAGTCGCTGCGTAATTAGTCCCCGCACTAATTACCAAGTCTGCGAAAGTTTTACTGGTTTGACCGATTCAATAGCAATCCCTGACGACCTGGTACAGGTCGGGCACATCACCGGCGCCTACGGGATCCGGGGTGGCATCCGCATCGCGCCGTACTCGGCGGATGCCGATGCGCTGCTGAACGTGAAAACCTGGTGGCTCGACAAGCCGGCGCTGCGTCCCGTGCAGGTGCGCAGCGCGAAGTACCATAGTGGCGATGTGACCGCCACCCTGGTCGATGTCACCGACCGCAGTCTCGCCGAGGCCCTGAAGGGTGCCACGGTGCAGGTGTCGCGGGCGGATTTTCCGGAACTGCCGGAAGACGAATACTACTGGTCGGACCTGATCGGCCTGGATGCCGTGAACCTGCAGGGCGAAGCCCTCGGGAAGATTGCCGACATGATGAGCAACGGTCCGCAGTCCATCCTGCGCATCGTGCCGGACCTGAATCCGGATATGCCCGACGCCAAGCCTGAAGAGCGCCTGGTGCCTTTCGTGGACCAGTACGTCAAGACCGTCGACCTGAAGGCAAGACTGATTACCCTGGACTGGGGCCTGGATTATTGACCCCATCCTTCTGAAGCGAGATCCCGATGCAGTTTGACGTCGTGAGCTTGTTTCCCGAGATGTTTGCCGCGCTGACGCAGTCGGGTGTGACCCGGCGCGCGCACGAGCAGGGCTTGTGGAACCTGTCGATCTGGAATCCGCGCGATTTCACGCAGGACCGCCACCGCACCGTGGACGATCGCCCCTATGGCGGCGGTCCCGGCATGGTGATGCTGGCCAGGCCCCTCGAAGCGACGATCGCCGCGGCAAAGCAGCGCCAGATCGACCTCGGCCTGCCGGCGCCGCGCGTGGTGTTCATGTCGCCGCAGGGCAAGCCGCTGACGCACGAGCGCGTGATGGCGCTGAAGGACGAGCCCGGGCTTGTCGTGCTGTGCGGCCGCTACGAAGCGGTCGACCAGCGCCTGCTGGACCGTTGCGTCGATGAAGAGATTTCGCTGGGCGACTTCGTGCTGTCCGGCGGAGAATTGCCGGCGATGGCGCTGATGGATGCCGTGGTGCGCCACATCCCGGGCGTGCTGGGCGACGATGCCTCGGCGGTCGAAGACAGCTTCGTCAACGGCCTGCTGGATTCGCCGCATTACACGCGTCCGGAAGTGTATGAAGGCGTGGCCGTGCCGCCCGTGCTGATGGGCGGCAACCACGCAGAGATCATGAAGTGGCGTCGCCAGCGCATGCTGGAGGCGACCGCGAAGAAACGGCCCGATCTGCTGGACAAGGCGCGCAGCGCCGGTCAGTTGAGCAAGGCCGACGAGAAGTTCCTGGCAGGGCTGGACAAGGCTGCCGAATAGAATTGCATCATGTTGGTGCAACGGCGGGTAGTACAACCCGCATGTTTTAATTCCATCCTCTACCGGGCAACCTGGTACAGCGCCGGCACGATGGTCATTGGAGTGTTAAAAATGGATCTGATCCAGCAACTCGAGCAAGAAGAAATTGCGCGCCTCGGCCGCAATATCCCTGATTTCGCACCGGGCGACACCGTTGTCGTCAGCGTCAACGTCGTCGAAGGCAACCGCAAGCGCGCCCAGGCATACGAAGGCGTGGTCATCTCGCGTCGTAACCGCGGCCTGAACTCGAACTTCATCGTTCGTAAGATCTCGTCGGGCGAAGGCGTCGAGCGTACCTTCCAGCTGTACTCGCCGCTGATCGCTTCGATCGAAGTGAAGCGTCGTGGTGATGTGCGCCGTGCGAAGCTGTACTATCTGCGTGAGCGTTCGGGCAAATCGGCACGTATCAAAGAGAAACTGCCGACCCGCAAGACCGCCGCTGCCGCTCAGTAATAGCGTTAGTAGCTTGAAAAAGGCATCCGCAGGGATGCCTTTTTCTTTTCCGGAGAAGCCTTTTGGTAAAACTGCATCTCGATCCCCAGCGCCTGCCCGTCGACTCGATCGCCGGCGAAGCCGCGCTGCCGCCGGAGCGCCTGCGCGCCGACTGGCTGCGCCAGCGCCTGGCCCATCCGCCGGCGTGGATGCCCGAGCTGCCGAACGACTTGCGCGAGCGCTTCCCCAAGCTGCGCCGCGCC
Source organism: Massilia sp. 05N420 (assembly GCF_056397205.1). NCBI lineage: Bacteria > Pseudomonadati > Pseudomonadota > Betaproteobacteria > Burkholderiales > Oxalobacteraceae > Massilia > Massilia sp. 05N420. Next base: position 28,451 of record NZ_JBFTMX010000053.1, on the reverse strand, counting down.
GCCGTGCTGGTGCCCATTGTCCAGCGCCCCGAGGGCCTGACGGTCCTGCTGACCCAGCGCACCGCCCACCTGAACAACCATGGCGGCCAGATCAGCTTTCCCGGCGGCAGTGCCGAAGAGCTGGATTCCTCGTCCATCGAAACCGCCCTGCGCGAAACCGAGGAAGAGATCGGCCTGGCGCGCCGCCACGTCGAGATCATCGGCGTGCTGCCCGACCACATCACCGCCTCCAGCTACCTGGTGACGCCGGTGATCGGCCTGGTCACGCCGCCCTTCGAACTGATCGCGGAATCGAATGAGGTCGCCGAGATCTTCGAAGTGCCGCTGTCCTTCCTGATGGACGGCATGAACCACCAGCGCATGTCTTTCGAGCTGCCGGAAGGGGCGGGCAGGCGCAGCTTCTACGCCATGCCTTACGAGCGCTTCTTCATCTGGGGCGCGACGGCCGGCATGCTGCGCAACCTGTTCCATTTGCTGCGAGCTTAAAAATTCAGCGGATCCGTATTTGATTGATTGCGTCCACTGCGCTATCGTAGCGGGCAATGAAGTCTGGCAACAATTCAAAGGAACGTGAATGACCTTTTTCTCCATTCTGTGCGCGCTGCTGATCGAGCAGTTGAAGCCGCTGCGCGCGGATAACCAGATCTACGCCGAGATCAAGCGCTTCGCCATGCGCATCGAAGCCTGGTTCAATGCCGGCCAGGTGAGCCATGGCCGGCTGGGCTGGTTCCTGATGATGGGCATCCTGATGGTGCCGACCGCCGTCATCTACTGGGTGCTGATGTACTACGGCTTCGTGTTCGCGGCCTTTGCCTGGAACGTGCTGATCGTCTACCTGACCCTCGGTTTCCGCCATTACAGCCATTACTTCACCTCGATCCAGTTCGCCCTGAACGCCGGCGACGAGCCCACCGCGCGCACCCTGCTTGCCGATTGGACCAAGGTCGACACGGTCGGCATGGACAGTACCGAGATCGCCCGCCTGGCCGTCGAGAAATCGCTGATCACGACCCACCGCAACGTGTTCGGCGTGTTCTTCTGGTTCCTGATGCCGCTGGGCCCGGCCTGCGCCGTGATGTACCGCGTGTCCGAATACCTGGCGCGCGCCTGGAACGAGCCCGACCACATGCGCAACGAGGCCTTCGGCCAGTTCGCGGCCCGCGCTTTCTACTGGATCGACTGGATTCCGGTGCGGCTGACGGCGATCGCCTTCGCCGTGGTCGGCAATTTCGAGGACGCGATCTATGCCTGGCGCAATTTTGCCGGCCGCTGGGCCGACGAGTCGAAGGGCATCATCCTGGCGGCCGGCGGCGGCGCCATGGGCGTGCGCCTCGGCTCGCCGAACGAGACCGCGCCCCGGGTCCTGCCGGCGGACGCCGCCACCGTCGACCTCTCCGACAGCGAGGCCGACGTGCTGCCGGGCGAGGAGCCGAACGTGCGCGCACTACAGAGCACCGTCGGCCTGGTCTGGCGTGCGCTGTTATTATGGATGCTGCTCCTGCTCCTGCTTTCCGGCGCGGTCTTGCTTGGTTGAACACTCCCGGAAGAGGACGAGGCTGTAAAGTCTCGTCCGCAGGTCTTCTATAAGATATAATACTGGGGTTGTTCTCATCCACGCTTCATGTTTCAGTAAGCCGCACTATGGCCGATTTACCGCAAACCGGGAAAGAACACGCCGACGAATTCTTCATTCTCGGCGTAACGAGTAAGGGCAKGCAGTTCCGCCCGAGTGACTGGGCAGAGCGTCTGTGCGGTGTCATGTCGTGCTTCCGGCCGGCGGGCAGCGGCGGACCGAATGCCCACTTGAAGTTCTCTCCCTACGTCCATCCGACCATCGTCAACGGCGTCAAGTCCGTGGTGGTCAATAACGCCCTCAAGAATGTCGAGCCCCTGGCTTACCACTTCGTGGTGAACTTTGCCAAGGACAACGACCTGCAGATGGTCGACGCCTGCTACGTCCCGCCGCCGGGCGAAAAGAAGCCGAGCGCCTGATAAGGCCGCCATGGCGGCGTTGCGCCGGCTCGCCGTGCTTGCGTACTGTCTTCGTCCGCGCGCCTTGCCCGGGGCGCTTTCTCAGGCGCTCGGTATCCTATTCCTGATTTGCGGTGCTAGAATGAGCGCTTGACGACGGAGGATGCCATGGAAGTCGGCAAGCTCAGCACTACGGACACCGTCTGCTGCTCCCGCGACGAGAGCGTGCAAGGTGCGGCCTTCCTCATGCGCAAGCACCATGTCGGCGACCTCATCGTGGTCGACGAGCCGGACGGCGAGCGCATACCCGTCGGCATCGTCACCGACCGCGACATCGTGGTTTCCGTCATCGCCCTCGGCCTCGATCCCCTCGGCCTGCAAGTGGGCGACATCATGACCGACGATCTGCTCACCGCCGGCGAAAACGACGACATCTACGCCACCATCGAGCGCATGCGCCTGCGCGGCATCYGGCGCGTGCCGGTCGTGTCCGACAGCGGGACGCTGGCCGGCATCGTCAGCGCCGACGATCTCCTGACCTTCCTGGCCGAGGAGATGGAAGAGCTGTCGCGCATCAGTCCCTACCAGCAACAGCACGAAAGGCGGGCCCGGCAGTAAAAACCAGCCTGCGAGGCCTGCTCAGTTCCCGGTAATTTGCAACTAACCGACAGGGGGCTCGACGTTGACAAGCGGTAAGCCAGCCCTAAGTCGGCCTCTGTTACCATGCTGTGCTGTCGCGCAAGCCTTGTGCGGCAGACATGACAGACAGATACTGACAGACGGGGTGACATGAGCTCGAGCTTCCTGCAGCGCGGCGTGGCCGCATATGTGATCGTCGGCGGCCTGGCCTTCGTGGCCGCCGCGCCGGCCTGGTCCCAGCTGGCGCCCAGTGCGCCGCCGAACGCGGCCCGGCCGAACGCGGCCCCGCCGATCGCGGCCCGGCCGAAAGGCGTGGTGCAGGGGCCCTCGGTCGAGGGCATCACCGAATACCGGCTGCCGAACGGCCTGAAGGTGCTGCTGTTCCCGGATTCCTCGCGCCCGACCGTCACCGTCAACGTCACTTACCTAGTCGGCTCGCGCCACGAGAACTACGGCGAAACCGGCATGGCCCACCTGCTGGAGCATCTGATGTTCAAGGGCGCGGCCAGGCACCGCGACATCGTCCAGCAATTCTCCAACCGCGGCATGCAGTTCAACGGCACCACCTCGCTGGACCGCACCAATTATTACGAAGTCTTCCAGGCCTCGCCGGAAAACCTCCAGTGGGCGCTGGAGATGGAAGCCGACCGCATGACCCATTCCTTCATCGCCAGGAAGGACCTCGATTCCGAGATGACGGTCGTGCGCAACGAATACGAGAACGGGGAGAACTCGCCCGGCGCGGTGCTGATGAAGCGCATGCAGAGCGTCGCCTACGACTGGCACGCCTATGGCCGCGCAACCATCGGCAACAAGAGCGACATCGAGAACGTCAAGATCTCGAACCTGCAGAATTTCTATCGCACTTATTACCAGCCGGACAATGCTGTGCTGTTGGTGGCCGGCAAGTTCGACCCCAGCCAGACCCTGCGCTCGATCAGCAAGCTGTTCGGCGCGATCCCGAAACCCAAGCGCACGCTGCCGGAATTCTGGACCGTCGAGCCGACCCAGGACGGCGACCGCAGCTTCACCGTGCGGCGCCAGGGCGACGTCCAGATCGTCGCCGTGGCCTACCACGTGCCGTCCGGCCTGCACGACGACAGCGACGTGCTGAGCTTCTCCTCGACCATCCTCGGCGACGTGCCGACCGGCCGCCTGCACAAGCTGCTGGTCGAGACCGGCAAGGCCAGCCAGGTGTTTTCCTTCGCCCAGACCGGTTACGCGCCGGGCCTGCAGTACTTCGGCGCCGTGGTGAAGAAGGGCGAGCCGATCGAGCCGGTGCGTGCAGCACTCACGGAAGCGGTCGAGGATTTCAGCAAGCATCCGCCCACGCCCGAGGAGATGCAGCGCACCAGGCTGTCCTACCTGAACAGCATCGAGCGCAGCCTGAACGACCCGCAGCAGGTGGGCGTCGCGCTGTCCGACACCATCGCCCTGGGCGACTGGCGCCTGTTCTTCGTCGGACGCGACAAGGTCGAGAAGGTCACGGCCCAGCAGGTCGCAGAAGTGTCGGCCCGCTACTTCAAGCGCGACAACCGCATCACCGGCACCTTCCTGCCGGACGATCAAGCGCAGCGCGCCGTGATCCCGCCGGCGCCCAGCGTGGAAAGCCTGCTGAAGGACTTCAAGCCGCAAGCCTCGACCCTGAGCGCCGAGGACTTCGAGCCGAGCCAGGCCAACATCATGAAGCGCACGACGCTCACCACGGCGGGCGGCGTCAAGCTGGCCTTGCTGCCGAAGAAGAACCGCGGCCAGACCGTCACGGTCGACCTGCGCCAGCACTTCGGCGACGAGCAGAACCTGTTCGGCAAGGGCGCGGTGCCGGGCCTGACGGCGGCGATGCTGACCCGCGGCACGACCAGGTATGACCGCGTGCAGCTGGCCGACGCTTTCGAAAAGCTGAAGGTGGCCGGCGGCCTGACCCATTTCCAGACCACCCGTGAGAACCTGCCGGAAGCCTTGAAGCTGGTGGCCCACGTGCTGAAGGAGCCGAGCTTCCCGGCGGCCGAGTTCGAGCAGCTGCGGCAGCAGTCGCTGGTGGCCCTGGAGGCCAGCCGCGCCGAACCGCCGAACCTGGCTTCGCGCGCCCTGAACGAGCATTTCGACATCTATCCGAAGGGCGACGTCCGCCACGAGACCACGCTCGACGAGGACATCGCTGACATCAAGGCTGCGACCCTGGACCAGTTGAAGGCCTTCCACCGCGACTACTACGGCAGCAATCCGGCCGAGCTGGCCATCGTCGGCGACTTCGACGACAAGGCCATCGTGCCCCTTGTCGACCAGCTGTTCGGACAGTGGAAGGCGCCAATGCACGTGGCGCCCGTGCTGCGCAAGTATGCGGACATCAAGCCCATACATGAAACGTTGAACGCGCCCGACAAGGAGAACGGGTTCTACGCCGCGCGTATGAATCTCGACCTGAACGTCGACGATCCCGACTACCCGGCGCTGATGCTGGCCGATTACATCTTCGGCGGTGGCGGCGGGCTGAAATCGCGCCTGCTGGACCGCATCCGCCAGAAGGAGGGCCTGTCCTATGGCGGCGGTACCCAGCTGTCGGCGGGCGAGTGGGACCGCGCCGGCATGTTCGGCATCAGTGCCATCGCCGCGCCGCAGAACCTGGCCAAGGTCGACGTCGCCGTGCGCGAGGAGCTGGCGCGCGCGCTCAAGGATGGCTTCACTGCTGCGGAACTCGCCGGGGCCAAATCCGGTCTCATGCAACAGAGGGTCCAGAACCGCGCCGACGACGGCACGCTGGCGGCCGGCTGGACGTCCTACCTGTACCGCGACAAGACCTATGAATGGTCGGCCGATTTCGAAAAACGCATGATGGCCGTCACCTTGCCCCAGCTGAACGCTGCCTTCCGCAAGGCCATCGACCCGGCGAAATTGTCGGTCGTCATGGCCGGCGACCAGGCCAAGGCCAAGCCGGCAAAGTAGGCTGAGCCCAAATGAGCCTGAACGGGCCCCCTCGGGCCCGAGGGGGCCCGAGGGGGCGCATGAATGCAACACTCAGCCGTTTAGAATTTAAAGAAATGGTTGAGATACTTGGTCAATGCCCGGTGCGGGCGCTATGATGTTGCCTGCTGGCAGTGTTTCTAGTAGGCAGCAAACATTGCGCCAAGATATTGTGAAGGATGCATCATGAAGGGCATGACCAAACCACCGCCGAGCGGGATCTCTTACGCCGGCAAGGTTGTGCTGGTAACCGGCGCGTCCAGTGGCCTGGGACGCGCGATGGCGCTCGCATTCGGACGCGCGGGCGCCTGCGTGGTCGTCGCGGATACTTCCATCGACGGCGGCCACATGACCGCCGCCTTGATCGTCGAAGCGGGCGGCAAGGCTTTATTTGTTAAAACGAATGTAACGGTCGCCCAGGAGGTCGAAGCGCTGATCGACAAGGCGGTTTCGCACTACGGCCGCATCGACGTCGCCGTCAACGGCGCCGGCATCGAGGAAGAATCCCTGCCGCTGGCCGAAGGCGACGACGAGCAGTTCGAGCGCATCATGAACGTCAACGTCAAGGGCGTCTGGCTGTGCATGAAGAGCCAGCTGCGCCAGATGCTGAACCAGGAAGGCGGCGGCGTCATCTGCAACGTGGCCGACGCCGGCGGCCTGGTGGCGGCGCCGAACCGCGCCATCTACGCGGCCTCCAAGCATGCCGTGGTCGGCCTGACCAGGACCGCGGCCGTGGAATACGCGAAATCCGGCATCCGCGTGAACAGCCTGTGCCCGGGCGCCGTCAAGACCCCGATGCTGGCCCGTATGCTCGAGCGCGAACCGGGCCGCGACAGGAAGCTGAAGGCGGCCCACCCGATGGGGCGCATCGCCGAGCCGGCGGAAATCGCCAGCGCGGCTTTGTGGCTGTGTTCGGAGCAGGCGTCCTTCGTTACCGGTCATCAATTGGCCATCGATGGCGGCCTGACCGCGATGTAATTCGATGCGCGGACGTGGGGGCGTCGCCCACCACGCCGCACCTCACGTCGCGCTCAACTCCGCCACGAAATCGTACATATCGCCGCGGAAATAGGAACGGCAAAACTCCACCGCCTGCCCGTCCGGCAAGAAGCCCAGCCGTTCCACGCACAGCCCGGCATCGCCTTCCTTCGACTGCAGCAGCTTGGCCTGCTCGGCATTCAGCAGCAGGGCCGACAATCTCTGCAGCGCCCGCACCGGGCGCTTGCCGGCCGCTTCCAGCGCCTCGTACATCGAGGTGTCGACCGCATCCAGCGAGGGCAGGGCGGAGGCGGCGATGGTCGCGTATTCCAGGCACATCGGCATGTCGTCGGCGTAGCGGATGCGGTTGAAGCGGTACACCGCGGCGCCCGGCGACAGCCGCAGGCGCAGCGCCTCTTCCGGCGTGACCGTCCCTTCCGAACGTTTCAGCCAGACGCTGCGCGGCGTGCGTCCGCGCGAGCGCATGTCTTCGGAGAACGAGGTCAGCTTGGCGAAATTCTTCTCGATGCGGGTATTGATGAAGTTGCCCGATCCCGGTCGGCGTACCAGTAAACCTTCCTCGACCAGGCCGTCGATCGCCTTGCGCACCGTGATGCGCGAAATGTCCAGTTCGGACGCCAGCTGGCGCTCCGCCGGCAGTGCCTCGGCCGGGCCGTAGAGGCCGCGGTCGATCGCTTCGCGCAGGGCGCGCTGCAACTGCTGGTAGAGCGGCAGGTTGCTGGTGGCGGAAAGGTGGTGCATCAACTGCGCGAGAGAGGACATGCGGCGAAAGGTCTGTGTGAATCCGCCGATAATACCAAAAAAAGACCGCTTGCCGAGAAGGCTATTTCGGGCGCGGATTCTGCAATCCGCGGTCGGCCTCTACCCGCTTGCCCGAGCGGATGTCGCGCACCGCCATGCCCACCGCGCGCGCCACGTTGCGCACTTCCTCCTGGAAGGCGGTGTCGCGGTCGAGGGTCTCGTGGCTGTCGGCATACGATTCGTAATAGCCGACGAAACGGTCGAGCAGGGCAGTGGGACTCGACGAGATCAGCCCCATCCAGTCCAGCCAGTCGGACAGCGAGCGGCGCGTGCCCTCGATGCCGGCAACGTCGCCATGCACCACCAGCCCGTAGGCGCGGCCGGCCAGGTGTTTCGGATAGTCCCAGTTCTTCTCGAGTTCCTTGGCTTCCCCGGCTTCCTTGCCGTGGGTCGAGCTGGGGTCGGGATTGCCGCCGTCGGCGCAGACCAGGCGGTCGATCATCAGCTTCAGCACCGAGGGCGACTGGTACCAGTAGACCGGGGTCAGGATGATGATGCCGTGGGCCGATACCCATTTCTCGTAGATCTCGTTCATCCAGTCGTTGTTCTGGTGCAGCGAGTGGTTCGGGTAGCAGCTGCAGGGCCAGTGGCATAGCGGCATCGCCGTGGACACGCAGGCTTTACAGGGATGGATGTGGCGGTCGAAGTCGGAAATGATGCGGGACAGGTCGAGCAGGTCGGTATCGAAGCCTTCGGCCAGCAGGATTTCTTCGCACATCCTGGCCAGGCGCCAGGTCTTCGAAATCTCGCTGGGGCAACTGCCGTCGTTGCGCGCCGCGCCGTTGATCAGCAGGATGCGGCTGAGCGTGTTCGGATCCTTCTGCTTCGCCTCGGCGGCCAGCAGGCGGTCGTGGGCGTCCTTCCACTCGACCGAGAGATCGTAGTCCGGGTCGGCATAGCCCGGTCCCGCCTTCACCGTCACCGGCGCCTTGTGCGAGCCGGTATAGGCCTGCCAGGCGATTTCCTCGACGGCCGCCAGTTCGTGGCCGACGTTTTCGTAGAGGGGATCGAAGAAGTTGCGCGAGAAGCGCAGGCGGAATTCGTCGCGGTCGAGCTTGGCGGGCGCCTGGCCCTTGCGTACGGTGGTCATGAGCGGTCCCCGGAATGATGTCCATCGGATTATGGACCGCGCTCATGGCCGGGCCGGTACGCCAGCTAACGCTGAAACGAAAAAGGCGGCGCGGCCCCGGGGACCGCACCGCCTTCCGGCGTCAACCGCATGCGCGCCGTATCGTGGATTACTTGTTGTTGCCGCCCGGGTTAGGGTGGTTCGCCAATACGATGAAGTACTTGGCGGCGTCGGACAGGCCGCCGCCCGCTTTCACGGACTGGAAGGTTGCAATCGCCTTGTCCTTCTGGCCGGCGCGCATGTAGGCCATGCCCAGGCGCAGCTTGGCTTCGTCAGGCGACTTCAGGCCACCCTTGGCGATACCCTGTTCGATGAAGCCGATGCCCTTGTCGAACTGGTCCATGGTCACGTAAGCCCAGCCCAGGTTGACCAGGCCGGCGCCGGTCTTCGACTTGGAGGCCGAGGCTTCGCCCGAGGCGATGTTCTTGGCATCGTTGGCGGCTTCCCTGGTGGCGCGGTCGCGCAGCTGGCGGTGCTGGGCGGCGCTGCTGCCGGTGCCCAGTGCGCCGGCGGCGTAGCCTGCGTCCACGACCTTCTTGGCTTCGGTCGGGAAACCGTCCTTCAGCGCCAGTTCGGCCAGTTCGTTGTACATCTCCGGCGTCATGACTTTGACGGCCGCGAATTCGAGGCGCAGGACGTCGGTGATGTTGGCTTCCTGGAAGCCCGGCTTGCGCACGATGCCGCGGCTGATCACGTCCATCCAGTAGTCGTCGTTCGGATAGTAGGTGATCAGCTGCTCGAGGCCGTACAGGTAGGCGGCATCATCCTTGACGCGGTTGGCGGCCGAGGCRTACAGGCGCAGGTCTTCGTTCGACGGCGTCTTGCCGGCTTTTGCGGCGGCTTCCAGCTGCGGACGCAGCAGCTTCATCGCGCCGGCGAAGTCGTTGCTCAGGTAGTAGGAACGGATCAGCGGCGCGGTGGCGGCGTCCGAATTCGGGTTTTCTTCCTGGAAGCGCTTGAACCACTCGATCGCCTTCGGATAGTTCTTGGCGTTGTAGTACATGCCGGCCAGGGCCTGGGTGAACTGGGGCTTGTCGGCTGCCGGCAGCTTGCCCGAGGCCAGGATGGCTTCCAGGGCCGCGATCGACGCCTGGTCGTTGTTGGTGGCGGTTGCCAGCGACAGCTTCAGGCGGTTCAGCACATAGGTTTCATACGGGGTCTTGTCCGGGAAGGCCTCGGCCTGGGCAACGCGGTTCTGGACTTCGGTATAGTTCTTCGCGTCCATCAGCGGCTTGATCTGGGCCGAGTCGAGCAGCTTGAACAAGTCCGGGCGGACGGTGTCCGGCTTCGGCTGTGCGGCGGCTGCCTGATCGTTCTTGTCTTGCGCGTAGGCGCTGTGCGTGAGTGCCGGTGCAGCGTTCAGGCCGATAGCGGCCAGCATCAGGGCAAGGCGGGCAAAACGGAATTGGGACATGAATAATCCTTCTCTTTTGGTAACTCGGACAAAGCGTGCATTGTCCCACAAACTGGAATAAGGGGGCCGGACAATTGTGCCGCAGGCCGGGCTGCGGCAAGCGCGTCGTTACAATGGGTTACGTCAGATGCATAAAGGCAAGCTTTAGAAGCCAGGCACTGGGCACACGCCCTCTGCCTCGATCTCTCCGGCCAGCCAGGCATTCACGGCTTCCAGCGCCGGCGGCGCGAAGCCGTAGGTCATCAGGGCCGGGGCGCCGAAGTCCAGCGCCTGGTAGGGATTCCACAGCGCGAGGTGGAGGTCGGGTGTCCAGCTGGCGCGTGCGTGCGCGCCGTAGCGGCGGCGCGAAGTCGAGGCCAGCACCGTGAAGCGGCCGTCCTGCGGCAGCGCCTGCCAGTCGAAGGCTTCCGGATCGGCAAAGGTCAGCAGCTCGACCTCGTACAGTTTGCCGAGCGAGGCGGCGATGTTCGCCGCCGGCACGCCGGCTTCCGACACGCCGTCGCTGACCACGTCCTGGCGCGCGACCAGGCGGATCTTGCTGCCGGGAGCCGGACGGGATGGCGTCCCGCGTGCGGTGAGGGCGCGGCGCCAGGCGCGCGCCATCAGGGCGCGGTCCGCCGCGTCAAGGGCGTAGGGGACGCTGCCGGCCGGATGCGCCTGCGCCAGCTTGTCCAGGCGGTCCAGCCGGGCCTGCACCTCCGCCAGGGACAGGGTGCCGTCGGCAATCGCGGCGGCGATCGCGTCCAGGGTCTCCTGCTGGGTCTCGCGGCTGCCGATCGCCATCACCATGTCGGCGCCGGCCACCAGCGCATTCACGGCGGCCTGGCCGGCGCTGTAGCGGTGCGCGATCGCGTGCATGTCCATGCCGTCGGTGATGATCACGCCCTGATAGCCCATCTTCTCGCGCAGCAGGTCCGTCAGGATGGCGCGCGACATGGTGGCCGGGTTGTGCGGATCCAGCGCCGGGTAGACGATGTGGGCGGTCATGACGGCCGGCGCGTGCGGCGCGGCGGCGCGGAAGGGCGCGAACTCGAAACGCTCGAGCTCCGCCAGTTCCTTGTCGACTTGCGGCAGGTCGCGGTGCGAGTCGACGTGGGTGTCGCCATGGCCGGGGAAGTGCTTGACGCAGCAGGCCACGCCCTCGGATTCGCTGCCGTCCATCCAGGCCATCGCCAGCTCGGCCGCGCGTTCCGGATCGGCGCCGAAGGAGCGCTCGGCGATGACCGGGTTCAGCGGGTTGTTGTTCAGGTCCAGCACCGGCGCGAAGTTCCAGTTGAAGCCCATGGACTTCACGGCGCGGGCGACGGCGGCGCCGACTTCCTTCGCCAGCATCGTATCGTTGGCCGCGCCCAGCGCCATCGCCGACGGCGGCGGCGGCACCCACAGCGAGCGCACCACGGCGCCGCCTTCCTGGTCGAGGGCGATCAGGGCGGCCGGGCCCATCGCTTCACGCAGATCGGTATTGAAACGGGTGAGTTGCGCCGCGTCCGTCATGTTCTGGCGGAACAGGCAGGCGCCGCGGATGGCGTTCTCGCGGATGAAGGCGGCGGTGTCCGCATCCAGGTCCGTGCCGAACAGCCGGATCATGATCAGCTGGCCGGCGAGTTTGCGGTAATCGTTCATGATGCGCTTAGTTGGTCCTGGTGACTTTGCTGAGGTGGCGCGGCTGGTCCGGGTTCAGGCCGCGCGCCTTCGCCAGGCCCGCCGCCATCACGTAGAAGGCCTGGATCGCCACGATCGGGTCGAGGTCCGGGGTCGACGCCACCGGCAGGTCGAGGTCGCGGCCGGCCACGTCCTGCGGCGCCGCCAGCAGCACGCGCGCGCCGCGTCCGCGCATCTCTTCGGCCAGCGCCACCAGGCCAGCCTGGGCAGGGCCGCGGGTCGCGAAGATCAGCAGGGGATAGCCTTCCTCGATCAGCGCCATCGGGCCGTGCTTGATCTCGGCGCCGGAGAAGGCTTCCGCCTGCAGGGCCGAGGTCTCCTTGAATTTCAGGGCCGATTCCAGCGCCACCGGGAAGCTGATGCCGCGGCCGACCACCATGATGTTGCGGGCCGGGGCCAGGATCTCGATCGCCTTCGACCAATCGGTTTCGGTGGCAAGCTGCAGGGCGTCGGGCAGGGCGCGCAGGCCGTCCTTCAGCTCGGCATCACCTTGCCATTCGGCCACCAGGCGGGCGCCGGCGGTGAGGCTGGTGATGAAGCTCTTGGTGGCGGCCACGCTCTTCTCTTTGCCGGCATGCAGCGGCATCGCCCATTCGGCAGCCTTGGCCAGTGGCGACTCGATGTCGTTGACCAGCGCGACCGTGGTGGCGCCGCCGTCGCGGAAGTAGCGGATCGGCTCGACCACGTCCGGGCTTTGGCCCGACTGCGAGATCGACACCGCCAGCGTGCCCCGGGTCTGCAGCGGCGATTTATACAGGGTCACCAGCGACATCGGCAGCGAGGTCACCAGGCGGCCCAGGCGCGCCATGGTCAGGTAGGCGAAGTAGCTGGAGGCGTGGTCCGAGCTGCCGCGCGCCACCGTCACCACGTTGTTGAAGGTGGCGGCGCGTAGCTGGCGGCCGAGTTCCGCATAACGATCGACTTCGTTCGACAGTTGCAGGGCGACGCAATGGGCGGCGGACTTGGCTTCTTCCAGCATCAGCGAGGTGGGTTCAGAGCTCACACAATTCTCCTTCGATACAGACAGCTTTAATGCATAAGTTACGGTCGAGGACGACCAGGTCGGCAAAGCAGCCGGGCGCCAGGCGTCCGCGGCGGGTTTCGCCGAGGTAGTCGGCGGCATTCGTGGATACGCGGCGCGAGGCGTCTTCGATCGACAGGCCGATCGAGACCAGGTTGCGCAGCGCCTGGTCCATGGTCAGGGTGCTGCCGGCCAGGGTGCCGTCGGCCAGGCGCACGCCGCCCATGCATTTATGGACCACCTGGCGTCCCAGCATGTACTGGCCGTCCGGCATGCCGGCGGCGGCGGTCGAATCGGTCACGCAGAACAGCTTCGGAATCGAACGCAGCGCCACCCTGATCGCGCCCGGGTGCACGTGCAGCAGGTCGGGGATGATCTCGGCGTACTGCGCATGCGCCAGCGCGGCGCCGGCCATGCCGGGTTCGCGGTGGTGCAGGCCGGGCATGGCGTTGAACAGGTGGGTAAAGCCGGCCGCGCCGTTCTCCAGCGCCTTGACGCCGTCTTCATACGAGCCGGTGGTATGGCCGATCTGCACGCGGATGCCGGCGTCCGCCATCTGCCTGACGAGCGCCAGGTGGCCGTCGACCTCGGGCGCCACGGTAATCAGGCGCATCGGCGCCTGGCCATTGAAGCGGTTGACTTCAATCATCGAGGCTTCGCGCGCGAACGGCGGCTGGGCGCCCAGCTTGCCCGAGTTGATGTAGGGGCCTTCGAGGTGGACGCCGAGGATGCGGGCTTCGTCCTTGCCGCGCTCCTTGCAGGCACCGCCGATGGCGGCGAGGGCGCGTTCGATGTCCTCGACCGGGGCGGTCATGGTGGTGGCCAGCAGGCTCGTCGTGCCGTGCTTCGCGTGCAGGCGGGCGATCACGTGCGGGGCGTCGCCGCCCTCCATCATGTCGCGGCCGGCGCCGCCGTGGACGTGCAGGTCGATGAAGCCGGGCAGGATGTAGTCGTCGCCGTTGGACGAGGGATCGGCCGCCTGGCCGTCGATGGCGGCGATGGTGTTGGGTTCGCCGTCGGCCAGGCGGATTTCGCCGCGGATCCAGCCGCCCGGAGTGAGGATATTGCCTTTCATTGGCTGTGGTTCCTTGCAAGTTGAAGCTGAATCATGCGCAGCGCGCCGGCCGCGGAATCGCCCTGCGGCGGCGTGGTGCGCGCCAGCAGGCCGGAGGGGAGGAAGTCGCGCAGGGCCGCACCGAGGCCGCCGCACAGGGCCAGCGGCAGCCTGCCTTCGGGGTCGAGGGCCTGGGCGATGCAGGCAACTTCGGCGCCGGCGTCGAGCAGGATGGCGCGCGCCACCGGATCGCCGGCCGCCGGATCGCCGGCCGCCGGATCGTCCGCCTCGGTGCTTCCATGTTGCAGCACCAGCGGCGCCAGGCTGGCGTAGGCGGTCTGGGTGGCCTTGCCGAGCCAGACCTGGATCGCGTCGCGATTGCCGCCGCAAGCCTCGATGACGCTGTCGGCGAAGGCGCTGGGTTCGCGGCGGCCGTCCAGCACCTGCTCGATGTGGCCGATGGCGCGCAGGCCGATCCAGCCGCCGCTGGCTTCGTCGCCGGCGGGGAAGCCCCAGCCGCCGACTTCGCGCCGGGTGCCGTCCGCGAACAGCACTTCGCCGACGCTGCCGGTGCCGATCGCGACGATGGCGCCGGGCGCGCCGCCGTGGGCGCCCATCAGGGTGGTGAAGGCGTCGGTCTCGAGGCGGATGGCGGCGTAGCCGGGATTGGCGCCCACGAATTCGGCCGCCCACTGCTTGTTGTGCACGCCCGCCAGGCCAAGGCCGATGGCAACGCGCTCGAGCGGCGGCTGCTCGATGCCGGCGGCCGCGAAGGCGGCGCCGGCGGCCTGCTGGACGGCGTCCCAGGCGCGATGGATGCCGAGGCCCAGCCCGGAGGGTCCGCCGGCGCCCTGGGCCAGTTCATGATGGCCCGGATGCGCATCCGCACGCGCGAGGCGTACCCGCGTGCCGGTGCCGCCGCCGTCGACGCCGAGAAGATAATCGATCATGTTGAGTTCGTGCCGGGAAGGTCAGGGCACTATAGGATCAGCCGGTGGGCCTGTCAACAGGTATTTAAGTGGTATGCAAAAGTATGATACCAGTTTCACCCAAGCTGCTGATCCTTGAGGTGGCGACTGGTATGGTCGGTGGTATTGTCCTGGTGGCCGGCGCGCAGCCAGCCGAACAGGATGGCCATCATGAAGGGACCGACGAAGAGGCCGATCACGCCCAGGGTCGAGACGCCGCCGAGCAGGCCGAACAGCACGGCCAGGAAGGGCAGGTTGACGCGGTGGCCGATCAGCTTGGGGCGGATGAACTTGTCGACCATGAAGAGTTCGACGGCGCCCCAGCTGAACAGGCCCAGCGCCGCGCCCGAGTGGCCCTGGCCCAGCAGCAGCAGGGAGACCATGGTGAAGGACAGCGGCGCGCCGCCCGGCACCAGGGCCAGGTAGCCGGTGATCACGCCCAGCAGGGCGGGCGCCGGAGCGCCGGCCAGGAAGTAGGCGATGCCGAGCACCACCCCCTCGAGGATGGCGACCGAGCACAGGCCCAGCGCGGTGCCGCGCACCGACAGCGGCAACAGCCAGCGCAGGTTGGCGTAGTAGGCCGGCAGCAGGCGCTCGCCGGCGCGGTCGGTGTAGCGCACCACGGCCGGGCCGTGCACGTACAGCATGAACAGGGTGAGCAGGGCCAGGAACAGGTAGAGGGCATTGGCCAGGATGATCGAGCCCCAGGTGCGCGCGGCGCCGGTCAGGTGCGGCATGATGTCGCCGACCGTGCTGCGGATCAGGCTGCCGATGCCGCCCGGCAGGGCCAGGTGCTCGTTCCACCACTTGGCCGCCGGCTCGGCCACCATCGGCAGCTTGGCGAGCCAGGCCGGCACCGGCACGCCGGCTTCGTTCAGGTGGGCCAGCAGCCGTTGCACGCCGGCCAGTTCGCTGCTCAGGGTGTTGAACAGCACGAAGGAGGGACCGGCGAAGGCCGCGACCAGCAGCGCGACCAGGAAGGCCGCGCTGAGCGGACGCGGCCAGCCGCGCCGCAGCAGGCGTTCGTGCAGAGGCCAGGTGATCACCGCCAGCAGGGCCGCCCAGGCGAGCGAACCCACGAAGTGCCGCAGCACGAACGCGAGCCCGATCGCGAACAGCAGGGGTAGCGCGGATTGCGCCAGGGGGGAATGCCGCATGTGGTGCCTGGTCTCTTTCGAATGCCTGTCTTACGCGCGCTGCAGGGCGGCGATGCGCTCTTCGCAGGACGGATGGGTGCTGAACAAGGACAGCATACCACCGCCGGCAATGCCCGATGCGGCCATGTTCTTCGGCAGGTCGCCCTGTTCGATGCCGCCCAGGCGGCGCAGGGCCGCGATCATCGGACGCGGGGTGCCGATGATCCGGGCCGAGCCGCGGTCGGCGCGGAATTCGCGCTGGCGCGAGAACCAGGCCACGATGATGCTGGCTACCAGACCGAACAGCAGGTCGCAGACGAACGAGGTGACGGAGAAGGCGATGCCGGGGCCGCTGTTTTCCTCGCCGCGGCGCAGGAAGCTGTCGACCGCGTAGGCGACCACGCGCGCCAGGAATACCACGAAGGTATTCACCACGCCCTGGATCAGGGTCAGGGTGACCATGTCGCCGTTGGCGATGTGGGCCACCTCGTGCGCCAGCACGCCTTCGATCTCTTCGTGGGTCATCGACTGCAGCAGGCCGGTCGACACCGCCACCAGCGACGAGTTCCTGGTCGCGCCGGTGGCGAAGGCGTTTGGCGCGCCATCATAGACGGCCACTTCCGGCATCGCGATGCCGGCGCGCTGGGCCTGGGAAGCGACCGTGTTCATCAGCCACACTTCGGTGGCATTCGACGGCTGCTGGATCACGCGTGCGCCCGTGCTCCACTTGGCGATCGGCTTGGACAGCCACAGCGAGATGAAGGCGCCGCCGAAGCCCATCAGCGCGGCGAAGCCGAGCAGGGCGCCCAGGTTGAGGCCGTTCGCGGTCAGGTAGCGGTTGACGCCGAGCAGGCTGGCCGAGATGCCCAGGACGAGCATGATGGCCAGGTTCGTAGCGAGAAAAAGAAGGATGCGTTTCATGATGGCTTACCCCATGGAGGTTATATTTCCAGAGTGTAAGGATAGAACATTGTATTGATCGTAAAAAGCGCAGTTTTTCGGATATTGACTTCGAAAAAACCGAAGTCATGACCTTCGGCTGGGGCACGCGCTGGTTCGGCATCAGCGCCCTGGGATGGCTACTGGCGGTCGGCTCCCTGCCGCCCTGCTGTTCGGCGTGATCGCCTCGCTCAGCATGAGCCGGCGCACCATGTCGGCCTTCAGGACGTGGTCAGCCTGCAGACCTGATCGCAAGCGACGAGCGCGCCGCCGAGAAGCTGGCCGAGCGCCTGGCCGCCGGCACCATCTCGGAAGCCACGGTGACCCTGTTCTGCGACAAGCTGGAAGCCAACAAGGCGCGCCTGCCGCAGGAAATCCAGGAAGAAGCGGATGCCAGGGCTTACATGGACGAGCTGCAGAAGATCGTCGACGCGCTCTCCAAACAGCTGGCGGACTTCGACGCCCAGGCGCTGTGAACTAACAATAAAGTTTGCCACAAGGTCCTCTATGAGGCGGACCGATTCCGGCTGCTGTTCTTGCAAATAATGTTTGCCACAAAAGCCCGGCGAACGGTCTTGCACCGTTCGCTTGCAACAATAAAGTCTGCCACAGCCTAGACGGCACGTTGGGTGCGCAGCCGATAGCAGACGATCGCTATGGCTCAGTGTACGACCTTGTTGCCACCTGGACAAGTCGCGGGGCGTCGGAGTACCGCTAGAGCTCTTGTGGCAGACTTTATTGTTTTGTGGCGAACTTTATTAGTTTGTGGCGGACATTATTAGTCCGTGACAGGCGCGCAAGGCGATCCAGCAGTTGGCCGCGGCCAAGGCTCAGAAGGAACTGCAGGAACTGCGCATGGAACGCCAGACCCAGCTGGCCGGCCTGCGCATCGTCGCCGACATCGGCCAGAAGCCGCTCGACCAGCAGGCCGAACTCGATGCGATCCGCAAGTCGGTGAGCCAGCCGGAAACGGCCGGCGAGAGCGCGCTGGAGCGCCTCAAGCGCCTGTCGGGCAAGACCGCTGCCTGATCCGCTATTCTGAATCGCGCAGCCAGGACTTGCTTAATTGCTTGGCGGGGAGGGGAGCCGTGGCGACCGCCGCGGCCTGGCCGCGCTGGACGAATTCGTGCTTGGCCTTGCGCTGCCTGGCCGGCGCGCTGAACTTCGCTTTGACGCCCAGCACGCATCGGTAAATCAGCGCGCCGACGCCCAGGATCAATGCGCTGGCGGTGATCGCCAATCCGTCGGGCCGGCCGGCGATGACGAAAATGCAGACGAAAGCGATGAGGTCGAGGCAGTAGATATAGTTGAATCGCGCCTTTTTCTCGGAAGCGAGCTTGGTAACGGACATGCTGAATTCCAGGTAAATCTCGCAGCGGGCGTATGCCGCATGCATGTCGCCGATTCTATCATTTCCACATGGAAATTTTGCGTGATTCTTTCGCAACAGCGGAGCCAGTACGCCTATTGCGCCCGGTAATCGACCACCAGCGATTTCTCCAGGCAAGCACCGAGGGTGTCGAATGCGAACGGGACGACGCGGCGCAGGGTGGAAGATGCTTCGATGGCCATGTAACGACGATAGCCAAGGGCAAGCACCTTGCGGCGCACGATTGACGGCTTGTTTGACACGCCATAATCGTTGAGCAAGACTGCGGTCACGCGTGACGTGGAGGTTGGTACATGGATGTTCGCTGGGGCAACAAGGGAGTTTTTCAGGGAAGCGCAGCACACTCGATCGCCTACCGTCCGGATATCGACGGATTGCGCGCCGTCGCCGTCGGGCTGGTGGTGCTGTTCCATGCCTGGCCCAAGTGGCTGCGGTCCGGCTTCATCGGCGTCGACATCTTCTTCGTCATCTCCGGCTTCCTGATCACCTCGATCATCCTGAAGGACCTGAGGCAGCGCGAGTTCACGATCCGCGGCTTCTATGTGCGCCGGATCCGGCGCATCTTTCCCGCCCTTGTCACCGTCGTGCTCGCGGTGCTGGCCTTCGGCTGGTACGTGCTGCTGCGGCAGGAATTCGCCCAGCTCGGCAAGCACGTGGCGGCGGCGGCCGGCTTCGTGTCCAACCTGGTGCTGTGGAGCGAGTCCGGCTACTGGGACAACGACTCCGTCACCAAGCCGCTGCTGCACCTGTGGTCGCTGGGCGTGGAGGGGCAGTTCTACCTGATCTGGCCGGTCGCGTTGGCGCTGTGCTTCCGCGTCCGCTTCGGCATCCTGGCCTTCCTCGCCCTCACGCTCACCGGCTCCTTCCTGTACGGGCTCTACGCCACCTTCAACGATCCGGCCGCGGCCTATTTTTCGCCGGTGTCGCGCTTCTGGGAACTGGCGTCCGGCGGCCTGGTGGCCTATGCGATGACCAAGAAAAGCCCGCTGCTGCCGCGCCCCGGCCTGGTGTCCGCGCTGGGCCTGGTGCTGCTGGTGCTGGGCGCCGTCCTGATCAAGGGGCAGGCCGATTTTCCCGGCGCCTGGGCGCTGCTGCCGGTGCTGGGCACCTGCGCGCTGATCGCCGCCGGCAACGTTTCCTTCATCAGCCGCCGCCTGCTCGGCAACAGGCTGATGGTGGCGGTCGGCCTGGTCAGCTATCCCTTCTATTTGTGGCACTGGCCCTTGCTGTCCTTCGGCTACATCATCGAAGGCGAGAAGCCCTCGGCGCTCCTGAAAGCGGTGCTGGTGCTGGCGGCGCTGGCGCTGGCCTTCCTGACTTACCACCTGGTCGAGCGGCCGGTGCAGAAGGCGCCGAACCGCCGCCGCGCGATCCAGGGACTGGTGGTGGCGATGGCCTGCTTCGGCGTGCTCGGGGGGATGGTGAAGGCGGGCCTGCTGCATGAGCGCATGCCGTCCACCGCGGTCGCCCGCTACATGGGCGCGCTGAACGATCTCGGCTTTCCGGATCCGGCCATGAAGCCGCTGCACTACAAGGGCTCGCTGTTCCAGCAACTGGTGGGGGAGGGCAAGGGGACCACGGTTCTGATCGGCGATTCGGTCATGGAGCAGTATGCGCCGCTGGTGTCGCAGGGCTTGCGCGAATCGCGCTTCGACCGCCACAACGTGATCTTTGCGACCCAGGGCGGCTGTCCGCCGATCGAAGGCGCGGTGCGCCTGCCGCGCCTGCGCTATCCGACCTGCACCCAGTCGGTCGAGAATGCCTACCGGCTGGCGGCATCGCCGGAGGTCGACACCGTGGTCATCGCGGCGTCGTGGTACGCTTATTTTGCCAATTGGCAAAACGATGTCCAGATGCCGGTCGAGGGCGTCCTGCAGACCTTCCCGGCCAAGCCCGCGCACCAGGTCGCCTATGCCACGCTGCACCGGTCGGTGGCGCGGCTGCGCGAAGCCGGCAAACGCGTCTACCTGATCCTGCAGCCGCCTTCCGGCGACATGTTCGATCCGCGCTCGATGATCACCGGCTCGCGCTTCGGCGAAATGAAGCCGCGCACGGACTTGGCGCCCTTCCGCGTCGACCGCTTCTACAGCGACAACGCGGAACCGCGCAATCGCCTGCTGCGGATCGCCCAGGACACCGGCGCGATCCCCATCGACCCGGTCGATACCATCTGCAGGAACGGCATCTGCCCGACCGTGAATGCCGCCGGCGAACCGATCTACACCGATCCGGTCCACATGCGGCCCTTCTACGTGCGCAGCAGGGTGCGTTATCTCGATCCGGCGCTGAACGGCGCTGACGCGAGATCCCAGTTGTCGTTCCTGCCGTCGAGGTGACTGACCGGCACCGCGGCCAGCCCCTCGTCCGTCAGTCCGTCCAGGCAGTGCACGCTGACCGCCACGTAGGCGCCCCAGCGCGGCGAGCTTACCTTTCCGAAGGGCCGCACGCCGCAGATGGCGCAAAAGAAGTGCTGCTCGGTGCGCGTGTTGCAGCGGTACTCGGTCAGCGCCGCCTCGCCGCGCAGGAGGCGGAAGGCGTCCGCGGGTACGATCGCCGCCCAGTTGCGCTGCTTGGTGCACAGCGCGCAGTTGCAACGGATCGTGCCCCTGGACAGGTCGACCTCGGCCTCGAAGGCGACCGCGCCGCAATGGCAGCTGCCACGGTGGCTTGCGAGGCCGGCCATGCTCAGCGCGCCGCCGCCGGCATCGGTTTCTCCACCAGCGGCAGCTCGATATAGCTGCTGTGGTAGATCCGCTGCGTCGCCTTTTTATAATCCTCCGGCCTGGCGAAGAAGATGTTGTCGACGAAGGTCTGGGGATTGCGGTCGTACAGCGGGAACCAGCTCGACTGCACCTGCACCATGATGCGGTGGCCGGGCAGGAAGACGTGGTTCGCGGTCGGCAGGTCGAAGCGGTAGGACAGCGGCTTGTTGGCGGCCAGGGCTTTCGGCTTGTCGTAGCCTTCGCGGTAGCGGCCGCGGAAGATGTCGCCCGAGATCATCAGCTGGTAGCCGCCCATCTGCGGCTGGCTGCCCACCTGGTCCGGATACACGTCGATCAGCTTCACCACCCAGTCCGAATCGGTGCCGCTGGTCGAGGCGACCAGGTTGGCGACCGGTTCGCCGCTGATCTTCACCGGCACCGTCAGCACGTCGGACACGAAGGTGGCGACGTCGGTGCGGCCCGAGGCTTCGCGCTGGTCGTCGACCATCCAGCGCGGCCAGGTCTGGCCCTTGGCTTCGTCGTAGCCGTAGGGCGGGATCGGGCGCTGGCGGAAGGGCACCGGTTTGGCCGGATCGGACACGTATTCGTCGTAGGCCTTCGCCTCGGGCGCGCCGCCCAGCACCGCCTTCTGGTTCGCCGCCAGGCGCAGCGGGACCGGCTTGATCGCGCAGGCGCCGGCTTCGGGACAGCCGCTCGGCCAGGAGGCGAGGGTGCGCCACTTGTTGGTGCCGGTTTCGAACGCCGTGACGGCCGGGATCGGGGGCGTATTGGTGTCGCCCTTCAGGTAGCGGTCGAGGAAGGGCTTGAGCACTTCCTGGCGCCAGTACAGCGCGGTGTCCGTGCCGAATTTGAGCGCGCCCAGGCTGCTGCCGTCGCCGATCGCGCCGCCGTGGTTCCATGGGCCCAGCGTCAGGTGCACCAGGCCGTTCGTGTCCTTCGGCTTGATCGCCTTGTAGACGGCCACCGGACCGTAGATGTCCTCGGCATCCCACAGGCTGTGCACCAGCAGGGTCGGCACCGTGACCGGCTGCGCGGCCAGGATCTTGTCCATCGCCTGCTGCTGCCAGAAGCTGTCGTAGGCCGGGTGCTGCGAGAGCTTGCGCCAGAAGCCGCTCTGTTCCAGGCCGCGTTCGCGCGCCAGGGCGCCGGCCGAACCGGCGCGCATGTACATGTCGTAGTCGTCGTAGTTCGAGACGTACCATTTTGCGGCATTGCCGCGCGTGACCACCTGCTCCAGGATGTAGGAAAGATTAATCTGGCGGAACGCGCCGTGGTGGAACCAGTCGTCGCCCATCCAGCCGTCGACCATCGGGTTCATCGGCACCGCGGCCTTCAGCGCCGGATGCGGATTCACCAAGGCCATCAGGGGCAGGAAGCCGTCGTAGGAGATGCCGATGATGCCGACCCGGCCATTGGTCTCGGGGATGTTCTTGACCAGCCAGTCGATGGTGTCCCAGGTGTCCGTCGAGTGGTCGACAGGGGTCGGGTTCAGCGGACCATGYAGGGGGCGGTTCATCACGTAGTCGCCTTCCGAGCCGTACTTGCCGCGCACGTCCTGCACCACGCGGATGTAGCCGCCCTGGACGATCACGTCGGCGGCGTTGTCGTAGCCGCTCAGGATCGATTCCATGTCCGAGCTTTCGGCATGGTTGGTCAGGCTCGACGCGTCGTAGGGCGTGCGGGTCAGCAGGATGGGGGCATTCTTCGCGCCCTTGGGCACGATGATGACGGTGTTCAGCCGCGTGCCGTCGCGCATCGGGATCATCACGCTGCGCTTGACGTAGTTGAAGCCGGCGGTCGGGGCTACGAATTCGGCCGGTGTTTCCGAGGGCAGGGCGGGGTATTGCGGGGCCGGCGGCGTCGGCGTCGGCGCTGCCGTCTGGGCCTGGGCGAGGCCGGCGAGGGCAAGCGCGCAGGCGAGCGCGCACTTGCGTGCGACCGTGGTGCTTGGTGACTTCATGGGCGTCCTTGTTCTGGTCTTGTCGTGGGGCGAAGTAGCGCCGCCGCTACGTTAGCACAAGGAAGCAGGGGCGGGATCAGCCGTGCGTGAAGCGCTCGAACAGGAGGGTGCCCTGGCGCCGCGTGGCCGGGCCGTCGAGATGGTCCCACCAGCCGAGCRGGAAGGTCATCTTGCGGTCGGCCATGGCGACCAGGTCGTCGAAGCCGCGCTGGCTCTCGCTCACGGTGATGATGCGGGCGTCGAGGTCGGCGGCGATGTCGAGGCAGATGTCGCCATGATGGTCGCGCCAGGGCTGGGTACCGCCTGACGGGTCGCCGCGCCAGGCGCGGATGCGGCTGATCGCGTCCCAGGGCACGACCAGGCCGCGCACCGCGAAGCAGGTGTCGGAGACCAGGATCGCCGGCGCGGACGGGATCCGCAGCCAGCCCGGCCGGCGCAGCAGCCGGGTTTCGATGGCGTCGAGGAAGGCTTTCATGGTGCTTCCTTCGATGCGTCCTTCAGTCGGCGGAGCGGTGGGTGCCGCTGCGGTCGACCAGCAGCTGGCCCCGCTCGGCGTTGCGCTTGTCCGTGCCGGCCAGGTTGACGGCAGCGCTGCCGGGGCCGCGCACCTGGATGTCGCTCTGGCCGACGTTCAGGCGGCGGCCTGCGAGGCTGCCGGAACCGTTGATCCGGGCGCTCAACTGGTCCACGCTGCCGTCGATGCGGGCGTCGCCGGGACCGTCCATGCGCAGCAGCAGGCGCTTGCCGGACATGCTGGCGGTCAGCTCGCCGGAGCCCTGCAGTTCGGCGTCGAGGGTGTCTGAGACGTTCTGCAGCCTGACGCCGCCCGGGCCGCGGCTGCGCACGATGGCCTTGCGCACCTTCAGGCTCTCGCCGTTCAGGTCGCCCGAACCGCTCAGCTCCAGCGTCAGGTCGCCGATGTCGCCGGCCAGCTGGGCATTCCCGGGGCCGCCCATGCGCAGCTGGCCGGTGGCCGCCTGCAGGCCGCGCGCCGTGAGGTCGCCCGAACCGTGGATTTCGGCGTCGAACTTGCGGATATTGCCGGCGATGCAGGCATTGCCCGGACCGCGCTGCACGCTGCGCGCGCCTTCGACCAGCAGGTCGCAGCCTTCGAAGTCGCCCGAACCGCTGCTTTCCAGTTCCAGCGAGCGGCTGCTGCCGGACAGTTTGAGGTCGCCGGGGCCGCGCATGCGGGCCGACACCCGCGCAACCCGCAGGCCGTCGGCGGTGAGGTCGCCCGAGCCGCTCATCTGGGCCGCCAGCTCGTTGGCGATGCCGGCCAGGTGGACGTCGCCGGGGCCGTGCATGTTGACGTCGGCATCGGCAAGCTTCATGCGGCGCAGGTCGAGGTCACCGCTGCCGCTGCTTTCCAGCACCAGCTGGCGCACCGCGCCGCTCGCGTGCAGGTCGCCGGGGCCGTTGCTGACCAGGGTGAAGCGGTCGCCGCCCGCCTGGGCCAGTTCGACGTCGCCGCTGCCGTTCATGCGCAGGCTCTTCAGTCCGGCGGCGCCGATGGTGACGGTGGTCTGGTCGCGGCGCTTGCGGCTGCCGAAGCTGAAGCTGAAACCGGAGCGCTCGACCGGACGCACCACCAGGGTGTCGCCGCGCACCGCGACTTCCATGCCGTCGAGGTCCTTGCGCTCGCCCGAGACCTGCACCGCCTGGCGCGCCTGGGCATCGATCACGACGCGGTAGGGGCCGGACAGCTCGATCGCGCTGAAGGCGCCGACCTGGCGCTGCTCGGTGACGATGCCGTAGGGTTGCGCCTGCGCTCGCGCGCTTTGCTCGCTCGCCGGCTGGGCGAAGCTGGCGTGGCTGGCGACGGCGCCGCAGGCGGCGACGAGGGCGATGGCGAGGGCGATGCGCTTGGGGACGGTCTTCATGATCTCGTTCTTGTGGAAGGGTGGACGGTGTCCGGAGCCTGAACGATATGGCAAGCTTGTCCTGTCTGCATGCGAAAAACGACAGACGCGCAAAAACGCGGCACCAACTGCAAAAGACGGGGGCTGGACGGGGTATATTATTCCCATGTCCACGCTCACCGTCCGCAAGCCGAACCTCGACCTGTCCTCGGGCTTTCCGCGCCACTGGATGGGCGGCGACGTCTATCGCACCGCCTTCATGAATGCGCTGTCGATGAGTTTTCCGCTCGGCGAGCAGATGTTCATCGACAGCGTGCGCGCGGCGCCGCCGGAGGCCATCCTCGATCCGCTCATCCGCGCCGACGTGAAGGACTTCGTCGGCCAGGAGGCCAGCCACCGTTTCATGCACCAGCAGTTCAATGCCGAACTGGCGCGCCAGGGCTTCGATTACACGCTCGAGCCCAGGATGAAGTGGAAGGTGGAGCGGATCCGCCGGCTGCCGGTGCAGGACCGCCTGGCCATCACCTGCGCGCTGGAGCACTACACGGCGATGCTGGCGGATTACGTGCTGCGCCACCCCGAATGGCTGCAAGGCGCCGAGCCGCGCCTGCGCACGCTGTGGAGCTGGCACGCCGCCGAGGAACTGGAACACAAGGCGGTCGCCTTCGACGTCTACCGGGCGGCCGGCGGCGGCTACTGGAAGCGGGCGATCTGGTACCTGCATGTGAGCCTGGCGTTCTGGCTGGACACCAACTGGCAGACCGTCCACAACCTGCGGCGCGACCGCGCCGTCTGGCGCCCGGGCACCTGGACCAGCGCGGCGCGCGCCTGGTTCGGCTGGCGCGGCATGGCCTGGAGCCTCTTGACGCCTGGGCTGGGCTATCTGTCGCCGCGATTCCACCCCTGGCGCCACGACAATCGGGCCCTGCTGCGGACGTGGCTCGAGAGCAACGAAGACAGCGTCCGTGCGATCGGCCGCACCCGGGCCTGAAATCCGCTTGCGCGCTCCCCGTGGCCGGATCCGGGTGCGGGTGTCATAATGGATGGCTAGTGCAAGGAGACTATCTGTGATTCGCTATCTGGGCACACGCAAGAATGCGGAAGGTGCCTCCGTCTATGTATTTCTCGTCAACGGCATGGAGAAGGAAGTGCGCGAGCACGCCCTCAAGCAGCATCCCGGCTGCTACGACGCCCTGCCGGCGTCGGTGAAGGCGAAGATCGCCGCCAACCGCGCATGGCTGTCGAAGCTCTGACCCCGTTGCGGGCGGCGCTGCTGTCGCTGTTCCTGATCGCCGCGGCCGGCGCGGCCTGCGCGCAAGCCCAGGACAAGCAGCCGTCCACCTTCGGTACGGTGATCGGCGGTGCGCTGCTGTGCCACGACCAGATCGACAACAAGTATTTCCATTCCTGGCTCAGCACCCATTTCGGCGCGCCCTACAAGCACGAGGGCGGGGCCTACTGGTTCCGCACCGGCGAGGCCACCTTGTGGGGCGCCCCGGTCACCGAGGTGATGGTCAGCGACGACACCAGCGAGCTGGCCTTCCTGGCCGCGGTGGCCGAGGTGCCGCCGGACGAACTGGAACAGTCGATCCGGCGCGTGTCCGGCGTGCCCTATCCGGCGGCGGATGCTTCGCCCTATCCTTTGCGCATATCCGCCCCCGGCAGCACGATCGCTTACTACAATACCAAAAGCAAAATATACTGCGCGAAGTTCAAACCGCTGCCGCGGCACTAGTATGTACACCACCTACTTCAATCTGACGCAACAGCCGTTCTCGATCGCGCCGGACCCGCGCTACCTCTTCATGAGCGAGCGCCATCGCGAGGCCCTGGCCCACCTGCTGTACGGGATCGGCAGCGGCGGCGGCTTCGTCCTGCTCACCGGAGAAATTGGCGCCGGCAAGACCACGGTCTGCCGCTGCTTCATCGAGCAGGTTCCCGACAACTGCCGCCTGGCCTATATCTTTAACCCGAAGCTGACGGTCGAGGAACTGCTGCTGACGATCTGCGACGAGTTCCGCATCGAGCTGCCGCCCGCATCGGGCGGGGCACTCGGCGTGAAGGCTTATGTCGACGCCATCAACGGCTACCTGCTGGACAGCCATGCCCAGGGCCACAACAACGTGCTGGTGATCGACGAGGCCCAGAACCTCTCGCCCCAGGTGCTGGAACAGCTGCGCCTGCTGACCAACCTGGAAACCAGCGAGCGCAAGCTGCTGCAGATCATCCTGATCGGCCAGCCCGAGCTGCGCACCATGCTGGCCCAGCCCGAGCTGGAGCAGCTGGCCCAGCGCGTGATCGCGCGCTACCACCTGGGCCCGCTGTCCGCATCCGAGACCGGCGCCTATATCGCCCACCGCCTGACGGTGGCGGGGGCGCATCCGGGCAACCCGATCCCGGCCTCGCTGGCGCCGCTGATCCACCGCCTCACGCACGGGGTGCCGCGCCGCATCAACCTGCTGTGCGACCGCGCGCTGCTCGGCGCCTATGTCGAGAACAGCCGCGAAGTGACGCCGAAAATCCTGCGCCGCGCCGCCCAGGAAGTATTTGCAGGTGAAGAACGGGCGCCGCGCGCACCCATGCGCTGGCCGCTGGTGGCGGGCGGGGTGCTGGCCGGCGCCGCGATCAGCGCCGCGGCCTGGCAGGCTGTGCCGCATAATCCCGCGCCGCCCGCACCATCCGCGCTTGCGGCCGCACCAAAGGCTCAGCCTTCGGCCAGGCCGAAGGCTCCGGCGAATGCGGGGGCGCTGCCCGCCGCCGCACAGGCACCCGCGAAGCCGCTGCTGCTGGCGACCCAGACCGAAGCCCTGCGCGAACTCGGCACCCTATGGGGCCAGCAATTGCCGACCGACACACCTTGCCAGGGCGCGCCGAAGCTGAACCTGCGCTGCTACCAGGGGCGCGGTGGCCTCTACGAGCTGCGCCTGCTCGACCGTCCGGCCATCGTCGCCCTGCACGACGGCCAGAAGCTGGGCTATGCGGTATTGAGCTCGATGGATGCCGATAGCGCCACCCTGAGCGTCAACGGCCAGCGCCAGAAGGTCAGCCTGGGCGCACTGGCGACCCGTTTCGACGGCGAATACACGACCTTGTGGAAAGTGCCGCGCGCCTTCCGCGACGAAGTCCATCCCGGCGACACCGGCCCGGACGTCGACTGGATCGCCGCCCGCCTGGCGGAACTGAACCAGCTGACGGCGCCGCGTACCGAGCAGCCGCTCGACGAGCCGATGCGCCGCCTGCTGCGCGCTTTCCAGTCGAAGCAGAACCTGAAGGCGGACGGCGTGGCCGGGCCGCGCACCTATATGCGCCTGAACCAGTTGAGCGGGGTCGACGAGCCACGCTTGCTCGCGAGCAACGGAACGGGAAAATAATATGTCCTATATCCTCGAAGCCCTGAAGAAGGCCCAGGCCGAACGCCAGTTGGGTAACGCGCCCACCATCCACGCGCCGCAGCCGGTGCAGGCCGCCCAACCGGGCCTTTCCGCCAGCCGCAGGCCGCTGTTCATCGGCCTGGGCGCGGGCGTGCTGGTGGTGGCGCTCGGCGGGCTGTTCATCTGGCAGCGTGGTGCCGGACCGGCGGCGCCGGCGGCCACGCCTGCTGTGTCTGCCGTTGCAGTGCCAGCCGCAGTGCCAGCCGCGGTACCGCCGCCGGTGGCCTCCCGCCAGGGTGTTGCGCCGTCGGTGGCTGCGGGTGCCGCTTCGAACACGCTGGTGGTGAGCGCACCGCCGGCGCCGGCGCCGCGCACTGTGCACGTGGCCGAAGCGCCCGCGCGTCCCGCGCCAGCCGTCGCCGCCGGCAGGGCAGGGGCCGATGCGCCGCGC
>NZ_JBFTMX010000052.1:0-34660 GCF_056397205.1 Massilia sp. 05N420 | reverse complement strand
CAGCTTCGGCGATTTATAGGTGATCGTGTTGCTGGTGCGGACGTTCGTGCCGTTGTCCGGGAACAGGTTTTTCGAGGTGCCCGCATAGCCGGTGCCGAAGGGGTCGACCGCGGCCAGCGCCGTGTGCCAGGGCGTGTACTGGCGGCCCAGGGCCACCTGGCCGGCACGCGTATTCAGGCCGACGAAGGCCTGGCGGTTGAAGATGGTGCCGGCAGCATCGACCTCGCCGGTGTCGATCTTGACGCCGGTTTCCAGCGTGAAGAAGGCGGACAGGCCGTTGCCGAGGTCCTCGGTGCCGCGGAAGCCGATGCGCGAGGCCGAGGCGGCGCCGCTGGTGAGCTTGGTGGACGGGCTGGCGACACCGCCATGTTCGCCGACGATGGCGGCGTCCACGATGCCGTAGATCTGCACCTGGGTCTGGGCCTGGGCGGCGGCGCCGGCGGCGAGGCCGATGATCAGTGCTGCTGCTTGCTTCATGCTGCTGTCTCCTGTTGTTATGGTAGGGGCGTGCGCCGGCCGCGCCGGCTTTTGACAAGCCGGTCGCAGTCGCTGCTTGGGTGAAAACGGGGCTTATTGGTGCTTACGTCACCGGGGCCGGATTGAACAGCGCCAGCGCGTTATGCAGGCGCCAGTGCTCGGCCCAGGTTTTCTTGCGTCCGCTGGCGACGTCGAGGATGAAGTGGAACAGCTCCCAGCCGACATCCGGGATCGTCGCTTCGCCGGTGGCGATGCGGCCGGCGTTGATGTCCATGAGGTCGTGCCAGCGCCGCGCCAGGTCGTCGCGGGTGGCGACCTTCACCACTGGAACCGCCGCCAGGCCGTAGGGTGTGCCGCGGCCGGTGGTGAACACGTGGACGTTCATGCCGGCGGCCAGCTGCAGCGTGCCGCAGATGAAATCGCTGGCCGGGGTGGCGGCATAGATCAGGCCCTTCTGCTCCAGCTTCTGGCCCGGCGACAGCACGCCGGTGATGGGCGCCGTGCCGGACTTGATGATCGAGCCCATCGCCTTCTCGACGATGTTGGCGAGGCCGCCCTTTTTATTCCCCGGCGTGGTGTTGGCGCTGCGGTCGACGCCGCCGCGCTTCAGGTATTCGTCGTACCAGGCCATCTCGCGGATCATGGCCTGGGCCGTGGCTTCGTCGATGGCGCGCGCGGTCAGCTGGTCGATGCCGTCGCGGACTTCCGTCACTTCCGAGAACATCACGGCGGCGCCGGCGCGCACCAGCAGGTCGCTGGCGAAGCCCACCGCCGGATTCGCGGTCACCCCCGAGAAGGCGTCGCTGCCGCCGCACTGCACGCCGACCACCAGATCGGAAGCCGGACAGGTCTCGCGGCGGCGCGCATTCAGCTCCATCAGGTGGCGCTCGGCGGTGTCCATGATGTTTTCGATCATGGAGCCGAAGCCGACGTGGGCGTTGTCCTGCAGGCAGACGTGGTCGGGGCCGTTCACGTCCTTGATCGGCATGGAAGAGGAAAGTCCAGCGGCCGGGAACAGGCGCCCCGGCTGCAGCTTTTCGCAGCCCAGGCTGACCAACATGGCGCGGCCGCCGAAGTTCGGGTTCTTCGCGATATTGCGCAGGGTGCGGATCGGGATCTCGGCGCCCGGCGCTTCGATGGCGACGCCGCATCCATAGGTGTGGTCGAGGCTGACGACGTCGTCGACGTTCGGGTACTTCGGCAGCAGCTCGTCCTTGATGCGCCTGACCGCGAACTCGACGACGCCGGACACGCACTGCACCGTGGTGCTGATGGCGAGGATGTTGCGGGTGC
Organism: Massilia sp. 05N420; assembly: GCF_056397205.1. Taxonomy (NCBI): domain Bacteria; kingdom Pseudomonadati; phylum Pseudomonadota; class Betaproteobacteria; order Burkholderiales; family Oxalobacteraceae; genus Massilia; species Massilia sp. 05N420. The sequence continues at coordinate 32,890 of NZ_JBFTMX010000052.1, read as the reverse complement.
CGACCGAGCCGTCCGGGTTGCGGTAGCCTTCGAAGGTATAGCCTTCGAGCGGGGGCAGGGCTTCGGGGCGGATGGTGGCGATGGGCAGGTTGTCCAGCTCGCGCGCCGGCGGCATGCCGACCAGGGATTCCTCGATCCACTGGCCCGGCTCGATGTCGCGCAGCGCGTAGCCGATGGCAACGTTGTAGCGAAGGATGGCGTCGCCTTGCGGGATCGGGCGCAGCGCCACCTTGTGTCCTTGCGGGACCTTGTCCTTCAATACCAGTCCGTCGGGGAAGACGGTGCCGGCGGGCAGGCCGCCATCGTTCGCGACGATGGCGACGTTATCGTTGTCGTGCATCCGGATGCTGCGTGGCGTTCCGGTCGTGTGTGCGTCCATCTGAGTGCCTCCGTGCTGCCTGATTAGTGATGCGTCAGTTGTCTGACGTCTTACAAGCTGAGGGCCAGTATAATCAGGCATTCCTAAAATAGCAATCGACATGATGCTCTCCCCAGCACCTCGTAAACACCGCAATCTGGCCCAGCTCGTGGTGGCCCAGCTGACCGAGCACATCCGTAGCGGCGAGCTGAACCCCGGCGACAAGCTGCCGACCGAAACGGAAATCATGGCGGAACAGGGCGTGAGCCGCAGCGTGGTGCGCGAGGCAATCTCTCGCATGCAGGCGGCCGGCCTGGTCGAGACGCGCCACGGCATCGGCACCTTCGTGCTGCCGCCGGCGCCGCCCATCATGGGTATCGATCCGGCCACCGTGGTGACGGTGCGCGACGTGATCGCGCTGCTGGAATTGCGGATCGGCCTGGAGACCGAGGCGGCCGGCCTGGCGGCGGCGCGCCGCACCGAGTCCCAGCTGGCGGAGGTGAGGGCGGCGCTGGCGGCCCTGCAGCTGGCCGCGCGCCGCGGCGAGGACACCGTCGAGCTGGACCAGCGCTTCCACCTGGCGATCGCCCAGGCGTCCGGCAACGAATACTTCCGCGCCATCCTGCAGCACCTGGGCGCCAACATCATCCCGCGGGCGCGCATCAATTCGGCGCGCCTGACCCATGCCGATCCTGTGGCTTATATGGAACAGGTGGGGCGCGAGCACGAGCAGATCGTCGACGCCATTGCGCGCGGCGATGCGGAGTCCGCCCGGGCGGCGATGCGCCTGCACATCGGCAACAGCAGGGAGCGCCTGCGCAAGGCCCAGGAGTCGCTCGAGGCGGCCCAAGACACCGAGGCCCTGTCGATGTAAGATGTCTGACAAGCTTGCCGTACGGCTGAATCGTGCGGCAAGCGAGCTGTCATACAATCAAGCTTCTTACCATGGAGCTTGCCATGCCAATCTACCGCGTCTGGTACCGGGATAATCCTGAACCCTTGCAATTCGCTACGCCGAACCGCTGCAGCGACATGGAAATCCTCGAGCACATTCTGGCTCAAGAAAAAATCGCCCCGGCCGGCACGGAGCCGACCGTGAGCGAGATCATCGAGAAGAACCGGCTGGCGCCGGTGCGCTATACCGAGGACGAGAGCGAGCTCAACGTTATCGAGTAGGGCGGGCCTTCTCCATATTCGGCAGCAGGGCCGCCAGGATCCCCAGCAGCGGCAGGAAGGACGCGATCCGGTACACCTGCTCGATGCCGGCGACGTCGGCGATCTGCCCCATCGCGGCGGCGCCGATGCCGCTGATGCCGAACATCAGGCCGAAGAAGATCCCGGCGATCATGCCGACCTTGCCCGGCACCAGCTCCTGGGCGAACACCACGATGGCCGAGAAGGCCGAGGACATCACCAGGCCGATCACCACCGACAGCACGGCGGTCCAGCCGAGGCTGGCGTAGGGCAGGGCCAGCGTAAATGGCGCCGCACCCAGGATCGAGACCCAGATCACGCGCTTGCGGCCGATGCGGTCGCCGATCGGGCCGCCGGCGAAGGTGCCGATCGCCACCGAGGCCAGGAACAGGAACAGGTACATCTGCGCGGTGTCGACCGGCACGTGGAACTTTTCAATCAAGAAGAACGTGTAGTAGCTCGACAGGCTGGCCATGTAGATGTACTTCGAGAACACCAGCATCGCCAGCACGGCCAGGGCCTGGATCACGCGCTTGCGCGGCAGCGCCGGACCCGCGTGGGCGGCCGCCTTCTTCGGCGCGCTCTTGAGGTGGCTGCCGTACCAGCGGCTCACGCCCACCAGCACCGCCACCGCCAGCACGATCAGGACCGCGCACCAGGCGAACTTGCCGTGGCCGCTGCCCATCAGGATCGCGGCTGCCAGCAGCGGGCCGAGGGCCGAGCCGAGGTTGCCGCCGACCTGGAACAGCGACTGGGCGAAGCCGAAGCGTCCGCCCGAGGCCAGGCGCGCTACCCGCGAGGCTTCCGGATGGAAGGTCGAGGAACCGACGCCGATCAGGCCGGCGCCCACCAGCAGCATGCCGAAGCTGCCCGCCACCGACAGCAGGCCCACGCCGATCAGGGTCATGCACATCCCCACCGGCAGCAGGAAGGGTATCGGGCGCTTGTCGGTGTACAGGCCGATCCAGGGCTGCAGCAGCGAGGCGGTGCACTGGAAGGTCAGGGTGATCAGGCCCACCTGAGCGAAGCTGAGCGCGAATTCCTGCTTCAGCAGCGGATAGATGGCCGGCAGCGCGGCCTGCACGCAGTCGTTCAGCAGGTGGACGAAGGCGACCGAGAACAGGATCTGCAGCACGGTGCCCGAGGCCGCGGCTTTGGTGGGTGCAGGAGTGGAAGTCGTGGAGCTCATGGCGATGAATGATCTGGAAAGCCTAGGAGTGTAATATGGACAGTCCGAACGCATATTCCACTTTTCGTCGCCCAAGTGACACTCACACCCTCTCCCCGCTATCGCCCGCGTTTCATCGCGCTGCCGCGCAAGGTCACCGCGGTGCCGTCCGAGGCCCGCCACGGCGACATGATCGAAGCCCACAGCCACCCCTGGGTGCAGCTGCTGTACGCCAGCGACGGCCTGATGCGGGTGCGCACGGAACTGGGCGTCTGGATCATCCCGCCGCGCCGCGCCCTCCTGATCGCGCCGGGCGTGCTGCACGAGCTGACCATGCTCAGCAACGTCAATATGCGCACCCTGTACATCGATGCCGAGGCGGGCGGCAGCCTGGTCGAGGATTGCAAGGTGCTGGAAGTGAGCCCGCTGCTGCGCGAACTGATCCTGGCGCTGGCGCAGGAGCCGGTCGACTATCCGCCCGAGGGCCGCGGCGGCGACCTGGCGCGCCTGATCCTGTCCGAACTGGCGGCGATGGAGACGGTGCCGATCGCCGTCCCCTGGCCGCGCGACCGCCGCCTGCAGGCCTTGTGCACGGAGATCATGGCGCAGCCGGGCAGCCCGCGCCGCCTGGAAGACCTTGCTTTGGACGCCGGCGCCAGCGCGCGCACCTTGATCCGCCTGTTCCCGAAGGAAACGGGCCTGCATTACCGCCAATGGGTGCAGCAGGTCCACCTGGCCCATGCCTTCGAGATGCTGGCGCGCGGGGAAAGCGTGGGCGCGATCGCGCGGGCACTGGGCTATGCCAGTCCGAGCGCGTTCACGAGCATGTTCAGGCGATTGCTGGGCAGGACGCCCCAGCATTACCTGGCGGAGTGGAAGGGAAGTTAGGAAGCAATTCAGGAGCCGCCGGCCGGGGGAGGAGTGGGCACTGCCACATTCGCATGCGACGGCACCGCGCGGCCAGCGGCGCTGATTACGATAAGCGCATCAACCTGCAGGCGGTTTGTGCTGAATCAATCTCAATCAAATTACGTCGCCCGCGTGGCTTAATCACCGCGCAGGCGGGGCCAAGCTTATTTAAGTTCAACGTGCCGGATATTCCGCCGCCATTCCGACAGCGACTGCAAGGTATCCGTTTCCCCATCCTCGACCAGGATCTCGTCGCCATTCTTCGCGACGAGGAAGCTGGCACGGCGGTGAATGTCCTGCTTGCGGTTTTCCACGAAGCTGAGCTGGTAATAGGCCTTGCCCTCGATGACGCGCGGCGCCGGATCGTCCTCGATCACGGCGCCGTGCACCTTGCCTTTCGAGCTCTTCTCGATCTGCTCCGACCACGTCTTGATCTCAGGCAGCGCCATCAGTTCGGCGACGGCCTGGTCGCGCGTGCGGGTGGGGGCGGCGGGCGCCTCGGCGACGGCCGGCTTGGGCGGCGGCGTTTCTTCGCGCTTGCAGGCGGCAAGGGCGCACAGGGCGAGGAGGGTGGCGCCGATCAGGCGGACAGGACGTGTGGACATGGGTGAAAACATTGTGGACCAAGGACCAGTCTACACCCAGCATAGTCTTATGGGCAACTTATCGCAGGAACACATCCAGTGTCGGAAAGGCGGCCTCGGCGCGGATGCAATTCCACAAGCAGGAGGTCGCAATCAGCAGCATAGTCGCGCGACAGCTCTGCCGCTCCGCAGTCTCGCAGGTAATGCAGGGACCAGATCACGCCGGCTCATCCCTCCAGTTGCAGCCCGTGCTGCCGGCACCACCCTTCCAGCGCAACCCGGGTCTCTTCTTCGCGGAAGCGATACCAGGAATCGAGCAGGCCACGTTCCTCGACCAGGCGGGCAAACCTGTCGTAGCCGTCGCTGCGTTCGAACAGCTCGCGCACCCGGTCGCGGTCGCCTGCTAGGTGCGTGGCGGCGAAGCGGAACATCAGTTCGCGGCCCAGGCCCAGCGTGCTGGCGGCGGGGACGGACACGTAGGCGTCGCCGGCGTCGAAGTCGCCCGGCACTGGCGCTTCCTCGTCCATGTAGTCGTCGTTCAGCAGGTGGATCATGCCGGTGTCGCGCGCCACCAGCGCCTTCGCACTGCCTTCGCCGTCGTCGACCAGGATGGCCGCGTTTTCCAGTTCGTCCAGTTTTACTGATGGCATCGCTCGTCTCCCGGAATGAAAAAAGCCCGCGGGGCGCAAACCCCGCGGGCCTTACTTTACTACTCGGTTGGCTGTGGAGCCGTCCGGCTTGATTACATCATGCCGTCCATGCCGCCCATGCCACCCATGCCACCCATACCGCCCATGCCACCGGCCGGCTTGTCTTCGGCGATGTCGGAGACCATGCAGTCGGTGGTCAGCATCAGGCCAGCGATCGAGGCTGCGTTCTGCAGTGCCGAGCGGGTGACCTTGGCCGGGTCCAGCACGCCCATTTCGACCATGTCGCCGTAGGTGCCGTTGGCGGCGTTGTAGCCGTAGTTGCCGGTACCGGCCAGCACGGCCGACACGACCACCGACGGCTCTTCACCGGCGTTCTGGACGATCATTCGCAGCGGCTCTTCCATCGCGCGCAGGACGATCTTGATGCCGGCTTCCTGGTCCGGATTGTCACCTTGCACCTTGATTGCAGCGCGGGCGCGCAGCAGGGCCACGCCGCCGCCCGGAACGATGCCTTCTTCGACGGCAGCGCGGGTGGCGTGCAGCGCGTCTTCCACGCGTGCTTTCTTCTCTTTCATCTCGACTTCGGTAGCGGCACCGACGCGTATCACGGCAACGCCGCCGGCCAGCTTGGCAACGCGTTCCTGCAGTTTTTCGCGGTCGTAGTCCGAGGTCGCTTCTTCGATCTGGACGCGGACCATCTTGACGCGTGCTTCGATCGCTTCAGCGGCGCCGGCGCCATCGATGATGATGGTGTTTTCCTTGCCGACTTCGATGCGCTTTGCCTGGCCCAGTTCAGCCAGGGTGACCTTTTCCAGGGTCAGGCCGACTTCTTCGGCGATGACCTGGCCACCGGTCAGGATGGCGATGTCTTCCAGCATGGCCTTGCGGCGGTCGCCGAAGCCCGGGGCCTTGACGGCGACGGTTTTCAGGATGCCACGGATGTTGTTGACCACCAGGGTCGCCAGGGCTTCGCCTTCGATGTCTTCGGCGACGATGACCAGCGGACGGCCAGCTTTGGCAACTTGCTCCAGCACCGGCAGCAGGTCACGGATGTTCGAGATCTTCTTGTCGCACAGCAGGACGAACGGGTTCTCGTGAACGGCAACCTGCTTGTCCGGGTTGTTGATGAAGTACGGCGACAGGTAGCCGCGGTCGAATTGCATACCTTCGACGATGTCCAGCTCGTCGTTCAGCGACTTGCCGTCTTCGACGGTGATGACGCCTTCCTTGCCGACTTTTTCCATCGCTTCAGCGATGCGCTCGCCAACCGACGAATCCGAGTTGGCCGAGATGGTGCCGACCTGGGCGATCTCTTTCGAGGTGGTGGTCGGCTTGGCGATCTTCTTCAGTTCTTCGACGGTTGCTGCGACGGCCTTGTCGATGCCGCGCTTCAGGTCCATCGGGTTCATGCCGGCGGCAACGAACTTCATGCCTTCGCGCACGATGGCTTGTGCCAGCACGGTCGCGGTGGTGGTGCCGTCACCGGCGTTGTCGCTGGTCTTCGAAGCGACTTCCTTGACCATCTGCGCGCCCATGTTCATGAGCTTGTCTTTCAGCTCGATCTCTTTCGCGACCGAGACGCCGTCCTTGGTGACGGTCGGGGCGCCGAACGAACGGTCCAGCACCACGTTGCGGCCTTTCGGGCCCAGGGTGACTTTGACTGCGTTGGCCAGGATGTTCACACCCTCGACCATCTTGGCGCGTGCCACATCGCCGAAAATTACGTCTTTAGCTGCCATTTTATTAATTCTCCGTATTCAGGAAAGTGTTTGGACTGATTACTGGGCCACGACGGCCATGATGTCTTCTTCGCGCATGACCAGCAGTTCCTCGCCGTTGACCTTGACGGTCTGGCCCGAGTACTTGCCGAACAGCACGCGGTCGCCGACTTTCACTTCCAGCGGACGGACGTTGCCGTTTTCTTGCACTTTGCCGTTGCCCACGGCGAGAATCTCACCCTGGTCCGGTTTTTCGGCCGCTGCATCGGGGATGATCAGGCCGGACGCAGTTTTGGTTTCCTGGTCGAGACGCTTCACGATCACGCGATCGTGCAATGGGCGAAGGTTCATGCAAAACTCCTTTGATTGTTGATTGACTGTTCGTTTGATAACCGCCCCGGTATCGGCTGCGGTGCAAAGAGTTGTTAGCACTCTTCACTAACGAGTGCTAATTATAGGGACGATAATTTCCCATTTCAAGCGGTGATGTTGGGGATTTGCCAGTCTTTTTTGATGTTCCGCAAGCGGATCGACCCGCGCGGGGTAGGAAAGCGCAGAAGCCTACCATTCATTTCTTGAAACCCGCGCACGGCACGGCATCTGTTGACGAAAAATCGATCCCGATCCTATAGTTATGGATGATTTCCGAATTCCAAGAACTGTCCGATAAAATCGACCGCCTCGCCCAGCTGGCCCAATCGCTGCGCAGCGAGAACTATTTGCTGCGCCAGGCCAACGCCCTGCTGAGCGCGGAGAACGTCGATTTCAAGAACCGGCTGCTGCAGGCCCAGCAACGCGTCGAAGCGATGCTCGCCCATCTCGAACCCGCCGAGGTGTCCGTCGACGAGGACGCCCCCGCCAACCCTGACGACGAGGAGGCCGCGCAATGATCCAGCTCGATGTGCTCATCATGGGCCAATCCTACCGCCTGGCTTGCCGGGATGGCGAACAGCAGACCCTGCGCGAAGCGGTCCACTACCTCGACAGCAAGATGTGCGCCCTGCGCGACTCGGGCAAGGTCAAGGGAACCGACCGCATCGCCGTCATGGCCGCGCTGTCGGTGGCTGCCGAATTCCTGTCCGTGAAATCGCCGCAAGGCCCGCTCGGCGATCAGTCCATGCTGGAGGTCAAGCAGAAACTGGAAGCGATGAACTCGGTGCTGGATCAGGCCCTGGCGCCGCAGGAAAACCTGTTCTGAGATCAAATTCGTTTGACATGCCGGTTCATCGTAGTAAACTGGCGGCTACCCTGCGGTGTTCGAGATTTGCCATATATTCCTTGAACCATTCAATCGCATAGGTTGCGGAACATTCTCGGTGGGCGTGATCGTCACTAGTTTGACGAACCCGAAATTGAGCTGACTGTGACCACCTTGAGCCGTCAGGTTCGGGATGCCGGCAAAAACGGCACAGGCGGGGCTACAATCGGAGCGGTTGCGACACTTTATGTGCGCAGCCGCTTTTTTATTGTCCACGTTCTTTTGGAGTGAAACGCATGCGCTACTGGTTGATGAAATCCGAACCCGATGAAGTCAGTTTCGACGACGTCCTGAATGCGCCGGACAAGACGGTCGCATGGTTCGGGGTTCGCAACTACCAGGCCCGCAATTTCATGCGCGACCAGATGGAAGTCGGCGACGGCGTCCTGTTCTATCACTCCAGCTGCGCGGTGCCGGGCGTGGCGGGCATCGCGCGGGTTGCCAGTACCCCGTATCCGGATGCCTCGCAGTTCGACGCAAGCAGCCATTACTTCGATCCGAAGGCGACGCGCGAGAATCCGCGCTGGATCTCGGTGGACGTGCAGGCGACCGGCCAGGGCCGCTACCTGCCTCTGACGGCGCTGCGCGGCGTGCCGGAACTGGAGGACATGGTGCTGCTGCAGAAGGGCAGCCGGCTGTCGATTTCTCCGGTGACGCCGGGGCAGTGGAAGAAGATCCTCGACATGGCCGGCGTCAGCTGACGCCGATCAGGCCGACGTACCGATCAGCGTTTCGCGGCGCAGGCGCACCCGGGTATGCGGCGTGCGGATGCCGGCGCACATGCCCCAGACCGCGGCCCAGCGCAAGGCCTGGTCCGTGGCGGCGCCGAAGGGCCGCGCGGCGGCGGCGCGCCTCAATGCGGTCGACATGCGCTGCATCGCATACAGCTTTCTGGGTGAGATGGCGTGCTTCATGAGGCCACGATAGTTTCCCATGTGGCGACGAACGGTGCTCCATTTAACCGATAAACGCAGGCCGGGCTTCTCTCCTACGCGTCCAGCGGACGGCGCCCTGGCCGCGTGCAGGAGAAGGTCTATGCGCCTTGTAAGCGCGCCTCTTAGGCGTGCACGGCGCGCTTGTTACCGTCCGAGTAGGCCCAGCCCAGCATCAGCAGGCCGGCCACGATCATCGGCACCGACAGCACCTGGCCCGAGGTGATCGGCATGCCGAGGATGTGGGTTTCCCAGTCCGGCACGCGGAAGTATTCGGTGAAGAACCGCGCGCAGCCGTACAGCAGGGTGTACAGGGCGCCGACCGCCAGGCGCGGGCGCGGCTTGCGCGCGAAGATCCACATGATGACGAAGACCAGGATGCCGTCGACCAGCATCTGGTACAGCGGCGACGGATGCACCAGGTGGTCCTCGATGCCCGGCCATTTCATGGCCCAGGGCAGGGAAGGATCGGCCATGCGGCCCGGCAGTTCGTGGTTGATGAAGTTGCCCAGGCGTCCGCAGGCATAGCCGATCGGGACCATCGGCGCGATGAAGTCGTACACGTCGAGCAGGTTGCGCTTGCGCTTCCTGGCCCACAGCGCCATCGCCAGCAGCACGCCGATGAAGCCGCCGTGGTAGGACATGCCGCCCTGCCAGGTCTTGAAGATGTCGATCGGGTTCGCCAGGAAGTGGGCCGGCTGGTAGAACAGCACCTCGCCCAGGCGCCCGCCGATCACCACGCCCAGCATCCCGTAGAACAGCATGTCGTCCAGGTCTTCCTTGGTCCAGCCCTGGGCCTGGATGTGCGGCTGGGTCCTGATGCGCACGCGGCCGAGGATGATGAAGAGGGCGAAGGCGACCACGTACATGATCCCGTACCAGTGGATCGGCACGGGGCCGATGTGGAAGGCGACGGGGTCCGGGTTCGGATGGACGAGCATAATCAGTGATTCCTCAGTAGTTCCAGAAAGCCCTTCAGCACCGGCGACGGGTTGTCGCGGCGCCAGGCGATGCCGGTCTCGACGAGCGGGGTCGGATCCGCGAGGGCACGGTATTCTACGCCGGGCCGCATCAGGTTAGACACGGATTGTGGCACAAGTGCCAGCCCCATGCCGCCGGACACCAGGCTGACGATGGTCTGCATCTGGATCGCCAGCTGGCCGATCACGGGGGTGATGCCTGCCGCGCGGAAGCAGGACAGGATGGCGTCGTGCAGGGCCGGCGAGATCTCGCGCGGGAAGACGATCAGGGGCAAGCGCGGCAGGTCCTGCAGCTTGACCGGACCTTCGCGGCGCAGCGCGTCCAGGCCGGCGGGGGCGCACAGGATCAGGGGCTCGTCGAGCACCTTCATGTAATCGAGCTGGCCGAGGGCTTTATCCGGCAGCGGCGGGATCAGGAGGCCGGCGTCGACGCGTCCGCGCAGCAGCTCCTCGGCCTGCACGTCGGACGTCGCTTCGATCAGGTTCAGGTGGACGGCGGGATAGCGCTCGCTGTAGCGGCGCAGGAAGGCCGGCAGCACGTTGTAGTCGCAGGAGGTGACGAAGGCCAGGGCGAGGCGGCCAGCCTCGCCGGCGGCCGCGCGCCGCGCCAGCGCCGGCAAGCCATTCGCCTCGAGCAGCAGGCGCCGCGCTTCGGGAAGCAGGGCGCTGCCGGCCGGCGCCAGCTCCACCGTGCGGCGGTTACGCACGAACAGCGGCGCCCCCAGCAACTCTTCCAGCGCCGCGATCGCCTGCGACAGCGGCGGCTGTGTCATATGCAGGCGCGCCGCCGCCCGCCCGAAATGCAACTCCTCGGCGACGGTGACGAAGTAGCGCAGCTGACGCAGTTCCAGATTCATGTGATATGCATTTCCCGCGATTTCCAACTCATCTATTCGCGAAATGTATCACAGCCGAGCAAACCAAATTCGGGGTCAGAGCACTTTTCCACCCCAGTTCGGGGTCAGAGCACTTTTTTGATCAATTTCCGTCAGGAAGAAATACGAGCTGGCGCTGGCTGGCGTGGACAGCGGAGCGGGAGGCTGCAAGCCAGCATTCCGATACCGGAAGCAATTTCCGTAAAATGTGCTCTGACCCCGAATTTGGGGCTAAATGTGCTCTGACCCCGAATTTTTATTTGCGTTTGTCGAAGGCTTGTTTGACTCTTTCCTTGCGGCGGGCTTCGTCGGTCTTGTGGGCTTTTTTCTTGTCGAGGCCGAGCATCTTTTCGATGAATTCGAACCAGATGAAGGCGATCGCGGCCAGGGCGACGATCCACCACCAGGAGAGTTGGGCGAAGCGCCAGACCTCGAAGAAGCGCAGGGCGACCAGGGTGGCGAGCAGGAGGATGAGCGGCATGAGAGTTCCTTTACTTTCTGCGGCCATCTTACAATAATAGTTCCTTCAAGCAACGAAATCCTGCCATTCCGTCAACCGAAATGTGTATCAGCCGTTACTGACTGTATCCACTGCACCTACGCAGAGGAAACAAGATAGAATCTTGCATAGGATTTCACTTTGGAGAGTACGGAATGAAACGGTCCCTGATGTTGTTGATGGCGGTCTCCGCCCTGGTGTCGACCAGCGCCTTCGCGCAGGCCGACCTGGCCAAAGCCAAGAACTGCATGGCGTGCCACGCGATCGGCACCAAGCTGGTGGGTCCGGCCTACAAGGATGTCGCCGCGAAGTACGCGGGCCAGAAAGGCGCCGAGGACAAGCTGGTGCAAAAGGTCATGAAGGGTGGCTCGGGCGTCTGGGGACCGGTGCCGATGCCGGCCAATCCGCAGGTGAGCGAGGCCGAAGCCCGCAGCCTGGTCAAGTGGGTGCTGGCGCAGAAATAAGCCGCACGCCGCTGCAACGAAGAAGCGCCCTCGAACCGGGGCGCTTTTTCATTTCAAGGCCACAAAAGATCAGCGCACCACGTCGATCTTGCTGCGCTTGCCACCCTTGTAGGTATACAGCGTCAGCGCCCCGTCCTTGATATCGCCGTTCGGATCGAACTGGATGGTGCCGGTCACGCCCTCGTACTTGATGTTCTTCAGTACCGGCAGATACTTGGCCGGATCGGCCGATTTCGCGTTCTGCATCGCGGTGGCCATCACCATCACCGAGTCGTACACATACGGCGCGTACAACTGCACGTCCTGGTTGAACTTCTGCTTGTAGCGCGCGCGGAAGTCGTCCATCGCCTTTTCCTGCGGCCCCTTCACGCCGCCGGCCTCGGCGCAGATCACCTTGCCGTCTACCAGGCCGTCGCCGGCCAGGCGGCCCAGCGCTTCGGTGCACATGCCGTCGCCGCCCATGAAGACCGCCTGGATGCCCAGCGCCTTCATCTGCTTGAGCATCGGGCCGGCCACCGAGTCCATGCCGCCGAAGAAGACCAGGTCCGGCTTCTTCGCCTTGATCGAAGTGAGGATGGCGGTGTAGTCGGTCGCCTTGTCGTTGGTGAATTCGCGTCCCGAGACGCGGATGCCGGCGGCCTTCGCGCCCTTCACGAATTCGTCGGCCACGCCCTGGCCGTAGGTGGTGCGATCGTCGATGACGGCGATGTTCTTCACCTTCAGCGTATTCGACGCATACTTCGCCAGCGTGCCGCCCAGCTTGGCGTCGCTCGCCACCACGCGGAAGGCGCCGGGGAAGCGCTGGCGGGTGTAGGCCGGGGCGGTGGTGGCAGGCGAGATCTGCACGATGCCGGCATCGTTGTAGATCTTCGAGGCCGGCACCGTGGTGCCCGAGTTCAGGTGACCGATCACGCCGTTGACGTGGGCGTCGACCAGCTTCTGCGCGACCGCCGTGCCCTGCTTGGGATCGGCGCCGTCGTCCTCGGAGACCAGTTGCAGCGTGACCTTCTGGCCGTTGATCGTGAAGGGCTTGGCATTGAGTTCGTCGACCGCCATGCGCGCGGCGTTTTCGTTGTCCTTGCCGAGGTGGGCGCTGGGCCCGGAGATCGGTGCCACGTGGCCGATCTTGACGACCTGCTGGGCCGCGGCGGAGCCGGCGAAGGCCAGCGCGACGGCGGCCGGGATGAGGGTGAGTTTCAGTTTTGCCTGCATGCGTGTCTCCGAGTTCTCCAGTAATTTGCGCCATACGCCAGGAAAAGGTACATCAATTTTCCGGACTGGAAAAGCAAAAGCTGAAGACCGCACGAAGCCGGTGCGCACTTGCCCCGCGACGGGTCGGAAAAGCCGCGAAATGCTCAGGATTGGCGCGCGCTCAGGTGGGCCAGTTCCTGCTGTACGGCGCGGGCGACCACGTGTTCGATCGACTGCTGCAGCGCGCTGCGCAGTTCCAGGCCGAGACGTTCGGCCACGTGGTCGAGCACGATCGCCATCTGGTCGCGCAGCTGGTCTTCCAGCACCACGTCGATGCGCGGCTGCAGGCGGTCCAGCACGCGCGTGACCAGGCGTTCCTCGAGGGTGCGCCAGGCCTCGTCGTCGAGGGCGCCGGCGTCGGCCGGGGCCGGGGCCGCTGCGGCCGCTGAAGGTTCGGGCGGGGCGGCATCCTCGATCGGCGCGACGGCAGCGTCGGCAGCCGGTTCGGCAAGCGCCGCCGTTTCCGCCACCACATCCGGAGCAGGCGCAGAAGCAGGCGCCGGCTCGGCCACCACCTCGGTCAGGACCGGGATCTCGTCGAAGGAGGGGGTATCGGTCATGACTGGCCTGCCACGAAGTGGGTCAGCGGATACTGCTGCTTGCGGTAGGCGACGTAGCGGGCGCGCCCGGCGGCGGCGTCTTCCTCATCGGTCGAGATGATCTCGAACACGCGCGCGAACTGGTCGATGCCTTCCGGCGTGCGGCGCGTCAGGTTGACCAGCATGTCGTGGTGGGGCAGGGCGGCACGTTCGTCGACGGTGACGATGACCGGCGTTTCCGGCGCCAGCGGATCGCCCGCCATCACGTGCGGGACGAAGTCGGTGCCGGACAGGGTCCACAGCGCCTCGTTGAGCTGGTCGGCCTGGTCGCTGGTCTCGGCCAGCAGCACGACCTTGCCGCGCGCGGCATAGGCCTTGCGCGCCAGCCGGCAGGCGTAGCCGAGCTTGTCGGGGATATTCGTATGGAAGTCGATCCGGGTCATGGGCGTTCGATGCGTCAGAATTGAAAACCGGGCGGGGCATTGCCCGCCGGCGGCCTGGCGGGCGCCGTGGTGGGCGGGGATGCTTCGCGCGCGGCCGGGCGGCGCGGCTGCTGTTCGGCGGCCTGGGCCGCGGCTTCATCCGGCGGCGCGGGGTTGCGCACGCCGTAGGGCTTGCCCGGCGCGGTGGCGGGCGGAGAAGCGGGCGCGGCCGGTTCCGGCGCCGCGTGACGGTAGCCGGACGGCAGCTGGGCCGAGCGCGGATAGGCCGCCGCCGTCAAAGCCGCCTGCCAGGCGGCCTCCTGGAAGCCGGCGACCTTGCGGCTGCCGACCACCAGCAGCGGCAGTTCCAGCCTGGCGTCGAGCTGGCGCAGCAGTTCCTTGTCCTTGTCGGTGTTGACGGTTTTTTCGGTATAGGGCACGCCGCGGGCGCGCAACAGGGCCCGGCCCTGGTCGCAGCCGGCGCAGGCGGACTGCGTCGTGGTGTACAGCGTGACCGGGCTGGCCTTGACGGCCCGCGCCAGTTCGTAGGGGAGGGCGGCGTCCTGGCCGGCCCCGTCCTGCGACGGCGTGGTGAGCTGGCTGGACGCCGCTTGCGCCGGCGGCGTGTCGCCATAGTGGACCGTGCCTCGTGCGTCGGTCCATTTATAGACCTGGGCGGAGACAGCGCCGGAGACGCAGGCAAGCAGCACCAGCCCCGGCAGCATCCGCCGCCCGCGCCGCCCGCCGTCCTCGACCTGCCTATCCCTCATGCTCGTCTCCGTCCAGGCCCGGGGCCATCAAGCCGCCTGCATGCCGCTATGGCGCAGCAGGGCGTCGATTTGCGGTTCGCGGCCGCGGAAGGCCTTGAACGATTCGAGCGCAGGACGCGAACCGCCCACCGACAGGATCTCGCGGTGGAAGCGCTTGCCGGTTTCATCCAGCGCGGCGCCGCCCGCCTCGACCGCCTCTTCGAAGGCGGCATAGGCATCGGCCGACAGCACTTCCGCCCACTTGTAGCTATAGTAGCCTGCCGCATAGCCGCCGGCAAAGATATGGCCGAAGCTGTGCTGGAAGCGGTTGAACGCGGGCGGGATCAGCACCGAGAACTTGCTGCGCACCTCGTCCACCAGCGCCTGCACCGTCTTCTGGCTGTGCGGGTCGAAGTCGTAGTGCAGGTGCATGTCGATCAGCGAGAACTCGACCTGGCGCAGCGTCTGCATGCCGGACTGGAAGTTCTTCGCCGCCAGCATCTTGTCGTAGAGCTCGCGCGGCAGCGGCTCGCCCGTCTTCACGTGGGCGGTCATGCCCTGCAGGACGTCCCACTCCCAGCAGAAGTTTTCCATGAACTGCGACGGCAGTTCCACCGCATCCCATTCCACGCCCGAGATGCCGGACACGCTCAATTCGTCGACTTCGGTCAGCATGTGGTGCAGGCCGTGGCCGAACTCGTGGAACAGGGTCGTCACTTCGTCGTGGGTGAACAGCGAGGGCTGTTGCTGGCCGTCGACAATGGCCGGCGGGGTGAAGTTGCAGACCAGGTAGGCGATCGGCGTCTGCACGATGCCACCGGTCGCCATCCGGCGGCCGCGGGCATCGTCCATCCACGCGCCCTGGCCCTTGCCGGGACGCGCATACGGATCGAGATAGAACTGGCCGATCAGCTTGCCGTCACGCTCGATGCGATAGAAGCGCACGTCCGGATGCCAGACCGGGCCCTGGTCCGGCGCGATGCTCACGCCGAACAGCCTGGAGATCACGCCGAACAGGCCGGCCACGACCTTGGACTCGGGGAAGTACTGCTTCACTTCCTGGGCCGAGAATGCGTAGCGCTTCTCGCGCAACTTTTCGGAGGCGTAGGCGACGTCCCAGGCCTGCATCTCTTCGATGCCCAGTTCGTCCCTGGCGAAGGCGCGCAGCTCGGCCAGGTCCTTCTCGGCGTAGGGACGGGCGCGGCGCGCCAGGTCTTCCAGGAACTCGATCACGCGTTCCGGGCTCTCGGCCATCTTCGGCTCCAGCGAGACGTCGGCGAAGCTGCGGAAGTCGAGCAGCTTGGCTTCCTCGTCGCGCAGCTTCAGCAGCTGGGCGATGTTGCTGGTGTTGTCCCACTTCTCGACTTCGGAGAACACGACGCCCATCTCGGACGCCTTGGTGGCGTTGGCGCGGTAGATTTTTTCACGCAGCTCGCGCTTGTCTGCGAACTGCAGCACCGGGAAGTAGGAGGGGAAGTGCAGCGAGAACTGCCAGCCCTGCTTTCCGTCGCGTTCGGCGGCGGCGCGGGCCGCGGCCCTGGCGTCGTCGGGCAGGCCGGACAGATCGGCTTCGTTCTCGACCAGCAGTTTGAAATCGTTGGTCGCGTCCAGCACGTTTTCCGAGAAGCGCGTGGAGAGCGCAGCCTGCTGCTCCTGGATCTCGGCGAAGCGTTCCTTCTGCTTCTCGGGCAGTTCGGCGCCGCCCAGGCGGAAGTCGCGCAGGGCGTTCTCGACGATGCGCTTGCGCGCCGGCGTCAGGTTCACGAATTCCGTGCTGGCGTGCAGCTGCTTGTACTTGGCGAACAGCGCCTCGTTCTGGCCCAGCTCGGTCCAGAACTCCGTCACCTTCGGCTGGTTCTCGTTGTAGGTGGCGCGCAGCTCGGGCGTGTCCATCACGTGGTTCAGGTGGTTGACCACGCCCCAGGCGCGTCCCAGGCGCTCGGTGGCTTCCTCGAGCGGGACCACGAAGCTGTCCCAGCTCACCTTGTCGCCGGGGGCTTCCAGCTGCTGGACCACGTTGCGAGCATCGGCGATCAGCTGCTCGATCGCCGGGGTGACGTGCTCGGGCTTGATCGCATCGAAGCGCGGCAGGCCCGAGAAATCGAGAAGTGGATTCGCGAGAAGAGGATTGCTGGCATCGATGCTCATGGTATTCCTTTCAGTGTTCAGGCGAGGCCGGGCTTCGGGTCCATCCCCGAGGCCTGGCCAGGCTTTGCTTGATTCTTGGCAAGCCCGCGTTCCGCGGACTCGAGCGTGTTCATCAACAGCATGGTAATCGTCATCGGGCCGACGCCGCCCGGGACCGGCGTAATGTGCGAGGCCACTTCGCTGACGCTGGCGAAATCGACGTCGCCGCACAGCTTGCCTTCGTCGTCGCGGTTGATGCCGACGTCGATCACGATGGCGCCCGGCTTGACCATGTCCCCTCGCAGGGTATTGCGGCGGCCGACCGCGGCAACCACGATGTCGGCCTGGCGGGTGTGGTAGCCCAGGTCTGGCGTCGCGCTATGGCAGATGGTGACGGTGGCATTCTGTTGCAAGAGCAGCAGGGCCATCGGCTTGCCGACCGTGTTCGAACGGCCGATCACGACCGCGTGCTTGCCGCGCAGGTCGACGCCGGTGGTCTCGATCAGCTTCATGCAGCCGTACGGGGTGCAGGGACGGAAGCCCGGCAGGTTGGCGACCAGTTCGCCGGCCGACAGCACCGAGTAGCCGTCCACGTCCTTGGTGGTGGCGATCGCTTCGATCACCTTCGACGGATCGATGTGCCTGGGCAGCGGCATCTGCACGAGGATGCCGTGGATGGCCGGGTCGGCGTTCAGGGCCGCGATGCGGTCCAGCAGGGCCTGCTCCGAGAAGTCCGCCTCGTATTTTTCCAGCACCGAGTGGAAGCCGGCTTCGTTGCAGGCCTTGACCTTGTTGCGCACGTAGACGTGGCTGGCCGGATCGTCGCCGACGATGATCACGGCCAGGCCGGGCTGGCGGCCTTCGGCGGTGAGTTCGGCGGCGCGGCGGGCGATGTCGGCGCGCAGTTGTTGGGAAAGTTTGACTCCGTCGATCAGTTGGGCAGGCATGGCGGGACTCGGCTTCTGGACAAAAACGAAATTATACGTGCCCGTCCGGTATCGCGCGCCGCGAAGAGGCGTTCGACGTCATATTTATGGATGTTGCTGCCGAGTTGGGTGGCGAAGATTATTGTTAGTAAAAAAACCGGCCTTGCCGCGTTTAATTCCGGCCTTGCCGCGTATTTCTCCGTCGTCCCCGCGCAGGCGGGGATCCAGGTTTGCTGGCGTTTCGATAGCGCGAACAGAACGTGGATCCTCGCTTGCGCGGGGACGACGATGTATATATGCGCGGCGCCGGCGTATGTAGGGCGCATGCCATTTTTCATATTATGAAATCGTATATCGTATTTTGAAAAACAGGTGCTCCACTGGTAGAATCGACAGGCTTTAATTTAGGGATAGTCTTTTCGCCACCAAACGTCCGCAGTCAGGCTCAAGGTCGGGTGGGGCACCAACTCAAGGAGACGTAGCAATGTCAGCTCAACTCGACCAGTTGACGGCCCAGGCCGCCAATGATCCGGATTCGATCGAGACCAAGGAATGGCTCGACGCGCTCGAAGCAGTCATCGAATTCGAAGGCACCGACCGCGCCCACTACCTGCTGGAGCGCCTGGTCGATCTGGCCCGCCGCCGCGGCGCCCAGATGCCGTTCTCCAGCAATACCGCATACGTCAACACCATCCCGGCGCACCTCGAAGAGCACTGCCCGGGCAACCTCGAATATGAAGAGCGCCTGCGCTCGTGGATGCGCTGGAACGCCATGGCGATGGTCGTCAAGGCCAACCGCGCCGACGGCGACCTGGGCGGCCACCTGTCGTCCTTCGCCTCGCTGGCCAACGTGCTGGGCATCGGCTTCAACCATTTCTGGAAGGCCCCGAGCGAGAATCACGGCGGCGACCTGCTGTACATCCAGGGCCACTCCTCGCCGGGCGTCTATGCGCGCGCCTTCCTGGAAGGCCGCATCAGCGAAGAACAGATGCTGAACTTCCGGCGCGAAGTCGACGGCAAGGGCCTGTCTTCCTACCCGCACCCGAAACTGATGCCGGGTTTCTGGCAGTTCCCGACCGTCTCGATGGGCCTGGGCCCGCTGATGGCGATCTACCAGGCGCGTTTCCTGAAATACCTGCAGGCCCGCAGCATCGCCGACACCGACAACCGCAAGGTCTGGGTCTTCTGCGGCGACGGCGAGATGGACGAGCCGGAATCGATGGGCGCGATCGGCATGGCCGCGCGCGAGAAGCTCGACAACCTGGTCATGGTCGTCAACTGCAACCTGCAGCGCCTGGACGGTCCGGTACGCGGCAACGGCAAGATCATCCAGGAACTGGAAGCGGACTTCCGCGGCGCCGGCTGGAACGTCGTCAAGGTCATCTGGGGCCCGGGCTGGGACGCCCTGCTGGCCAAGGACAAGGACGGCATCCTGCAGCGCGTGATGATGGAAACCGTCGACGGCGAATACCAGAACTACAAGGCGAAAGACGGCGCCTACGTGCGCAAGCACTTCTTCGGCAAGCACCCCGAGCTGCTGAAGATGGTTGCCAACATGACCGATGACGACATCTGGCGCCTGACCCGCGGCGGCCACGATCCGCACAAGATCTACGCCGCCTTCAAGAACGCCCAGGAAAACAAGGGCTCGCCGACCGTCCTGCTGGTCAAGACCGTCAAGGGCTTCGGCATGGGCAAGTCGGGCGAGGCGCGCAACACCGCGCACCAGACCAAGAAGCTGGACGACGAAGCCATCCGCGAGATGCGCGACCGCTTCGCCATTCCGATCCCGGACGACAAGCTGGCCGAGATCCCCTTCTTCAAGCCGTCCGACGACGCGCCTGAACTCAAGTACCTGCACGAGCGCCGCGCGGCCCTCGGCGGTTACCTGCCGTCGCGCCGCGAACAGGCCGACGAGAAGCTGCCGGTGCCGGCGCTGGAAACCTTCAAGGCCGTGCTCGATCCGACCGCCCCGGGCCGCGAGATCTCGACCACCCAGGCCTATGTCCGCGTGATCACCTCGCTGCTGAAGGACAAGGAAATCGGCCAGCGCATCGTGCCGATCCTGGTCGACGAATCGCGTACCTTCGGTATGGAAGGCCTGTTCCGCCAGATCGGTATCTTCAACCAGCAGGGCCAGCTGTACGAACCGGTCGACAAGGACCAGGTGATGTACTACCGCGAAGACAAGGCCGGCCAGATCCTGCAGGAAGGCATCAACGAAGCGGGCGGCATGTGCTCGTGGATCGCCGCGGCGACGTCGTACTCGACGAACAATCGCGTGATGATCCCGTTCTACACCTTCTACTCGATGTTCGGCATGCAGCGCGTCGGCGACCTGGTCTGGCTGGCAGGCGATATCCGCGCCCGCGGCTTCCTGATGGGCGGTACCGCCGGCCGCACCACGCTGAACGGCGAAGGCCTGCAGCACGAAGATGGCCACAGCCACATCATCGCGGCGACCATCCCGACCTGCATTCCGTACGACCCGACCTACGCCCACGAAGTGGCGGTGATCATCCAGAACGGCCTGCATCGCATGGTGGAGAAGCAGGAAGATGTGTTCTACTACATCACCATCATGAACGAGAGCTACGAGCAGCCGGGCATCAAGCCGGGCCAGGAAGAGGGCATCCTGAAGGGCATGTACCTGTTCCAGGAAGGCGACAAGTCGGCCGCCAACCGCGTCCAGCTGATGGGTTCGGGCACGATCCTGCGCGAGTCGGTCTTCGCCGCCGAGCTGCTGAAGAACGACTGGGGCGTCGCCGCCGACATCTGGTCCTGCCCGTCGTTCACGCTGCTCGCCCGTGACGGCCAGGACGCCGATCACTGGAACCTGCACAACCCGACCCAGTCGCCGCGTCTGCCGTACGTGACCCAGCTGCTGAAGGATTCGCAGGGCCCGATCGTCGCGACCACCGACTACATGCGCATGTTCGCCGAGCAGATCCGCGCCTACATCCCGAACGGCCGCACCTACAAGGTGCTGGGCACCGACGGCTACGGCCGCTCGGACACCCGCGCCGCGCTGCGCGACTTCTTCGAGGTGAACCGTTACTACATCACGGTCGCCGCGCTGAAGTCCCTGGCCGAGGAAGGCAAGATCCCGGCCCAGACCGTGGCGGACGCGATCGCCAAGTACGGCATCGATGCCAACAAGCCTTATCCGCCGACCCTGTAATGCTCGAGTAGCCGTCATCCCCGCGAAGGCGGGGATCCAAGTTGGTGGCAGACCGCACGAACTCGGGTACCCGCCTGCGCGGGTACGACGGGCCTTGGCTAACTAAAAATACGGAGCTAACAAACATGAGCATTGTGGAAGTCAAAGTCCCCGACATCGGCGACTTCAAGGAAGTGGAAGTCATCGAGCTGATGGTCAAGCCGGGCGACACCATCAAGGTCGACCAGTCGCTGATCACGGTGGAATCGGACAAGGCCAGCATGGAGATCCCCTCCAGCCATGCGGGCGTCGTCAAGGAAATCAAGGTCAAGGTCGGCGACAAGGTCGCCGAAGGTTCGCTGGTGCTGACCGTTGAAGAAGCCGCGGGCGCCGCCGAAGCTGCGCCGGCCGCTGCTGCTCCGGCACCGGCTGCTGCTCCGGCACCGGCCGCCGCCGCGCCCGCACCGGCAGCCCCGGCTCCGGCCCCGGCTCCGGCCGCCGCACCGGCAGCATCGGAAGGCCCGGCCCCGAGCTTCGCCAGCGCCCACGCATCGCCGTCCGTGCGCAAGTTCGCGCGTGAACTCGGCGTCGACCTGGGCAAGGTCAAGGGCAGCGGTCCGAAAGGCCGCATCACCCAGCAGGACGTGCAGGGCTTCGTGAAGGGCGTGATGGCCGCGGGCCCGACCGCCGCACCGGCGGCCGCCGGCGGTGGCGCAGGCATGAACATGCTGCCGTGGCCGTCGCTGGACTTCAGCAAGTTCGGCCCGACCGAAACCCAGCCGCTGTCGCGCATCAAGAAGATCTCCGGCCCGAACCTGCACCGCAACTGGGTCATGATCCCGCACGTCACGCACTTCGAAGAAGCCGACGTGACCGACCTGGAACAGTTCCGCGTCGACTCCAACGCCGCGTACGCGAAAGCCAAGTCGCCGGTCAAGCTGACCATGCTGGCCTTCGTGATCAAGGCGTCGGTCGCCGCGCTGAAGAAGTTCCCGGCATTTAACGCCTCGCTGGACGAGCCGAACGGCGCGCTGATCCTCAAGCAGTACTACAACATCGGCTTCGCGGCGGACACGCCGAACGGCCTGGTGGTCCCGGTCATCAAGGATGCAGACAAGAAATCGGTCTCGCAGATCGCCACCGAGATGGGCGAGCTGTCCGCGCAGGCGCGCGAAGGCAAGCTGTCGCCGGCCAACATGCAGGGCGCGACCTTCACCATCTCGTCGCTGGGCGGCATCGGCGGCACCAACTTCACGCCGATCATCAACGCACCGGAAGTGGCCATCCTGGGCCTGTCCAAGTCGGCCATGAAGCCGGTCTGGGACGGTTCGGCCTTCCAGCCGCGCCTGATGCAGCCGATCGCGCTGTCCTACGATCACCGCGTGATCGACGGCGCCGGTGCGGCCCGCTTCGCCGCCTACCTGGCCGACGTCCTGGCCGACCTGCGCAAGACGCTGCTGTAAGGAGCCGACAAGATGAGCACCGTTGAAGTCAAAGTCCCGAATATCGGCGATTTCAAGGACGTCGAGATCATCGAACTGATGGTCAAGCCGGGCGATACCATCAAGGTCGACCAGTCGCTGGTGACCGTGGAGTCCGACAAGGCCAGCATGGAGATCCCGTCGACCCACGCCGGCGTCGTGCAGGAACTGAAGGTCAAGGTCGGCGACAAGGTGAACGAAGGTTCGCTGCTGCTGACCGTGTCGGAAGAAGCCGGGGCAGGCGCTGCACCGGCCGCGGCCTCGGCCCCGGCTGCCGCCGCCGCACCTGCGGCCCCGGCCGCGCCGGCTGCCGAGCAGAAGCCGGCCGCGCCCGCCGCGCCGATCCCGAACGCGGCCAGCTACAGCGGCCAGGTCGACGTCGAATGCGAAATGATGGTGCTGGGCGCGGGTCCGGGCGGCTACTCGGCCGCCTTCCGCTCCGCCGACCTCGGCATGAACACCGTGCTGGTCGAGAAGTACGCGACCCTGGGCGGCGTCTGCCTGAACGTGGGCTGCATCCCGTCCAAGGCGCTGCTGCACGTGGCCCACATCATGGACGAGACCGCGCACATGGCCGACATCGGCGTCAGCTTCGCCGCACCCAGCGTCGACATCGACAAGCTGCGCGCCTACAAGGACAAGGTCATCAAGACCATGACCGGCGGCCTGGCCGGCATGGCCAAGGCGCGCAAGGTCAACGTGGTGCAGGGCGTCGGCAAGTTCCTGAGCCCGAACCACATCGAAGTGACCGGTCCGGACGGCGCCAAGAAGGTGGTCCAGTTCCAGAAGGCGATCATCGCGGCCGGTTCCGCGGTCGTGAAGCTGCCCTTCGTGCCGGAAGATCCGCGCATCGTCGATTCGACCGGCGCGCTGGAGCTGCGCCAGGTACCGAAGCGCATGCTGGTGATCGGCGGCGGCATCATCGGCCTCGAGATGGCAACCGTGTACTCGACCCTGGGTGCGCGCATCGACGTGGTCGAGATGATGGACGGCCTGATGCAGGGCGCGGACCGCGAGGCCGTCAAGGTCTGGCAGAAGTTCAACGCCCACCGCTTCGACAACATCATGTTGAAGACCAAGACCGTCGGCGTGGAAGCGCTGCCGGAGGGTATCAAGGTGAGCTTCGAAGCAGCGGAAGCGGGCCAGCCGGCGCCGGAAGCCCAGGTCTACGACCTGGTGCTGGTGGCCGTGGGCCGCAGCCCGAACGGCAAGAAGATCGGCGCCGAAGCTGCCGGCGTGGCAGTCACCGACCGCGGCTTCATCCCGGTCGACGGCCAGATGCGCACCAACGTGCCGCACATCTTCGCGATCGGCGACCTGGTGGGCCAGCCCATGCTGGCGCACAAGGCCGTGCATGAAGCGCATGTGGCCGCCGAAGCCGCGCACGGCGAGAAGGCCTTCTTCGACGCCAAGGTGATCCCGTCGGTGGCCTACACCGATCCGGAAGTGGCATGGGTCGGCCTGACCGAAGACGAAGCCAAGGCCAAGGGCATCAAGGTCGAGAAGGGCCACTTCCCGTGGGCCGCCTCGGGCCGCGCCGTGGCCAACGGCCGTTCGGAAGGCTTCACCAAGCTGCTGTTCGACGCCGAGACCCACCGCATTGTCGGCGGCACCATCGTCGGCACCAACGCCGGCGACATGATCGGCGAGATCGCCCTGGCGATCGAGATGGGCGCGGACGGCGTGGACATCGGCAAGACCATCCACCCGCACCCGACCCTGGGCGAGTCGATCGGCATGGCGGCGGAAGCCTACGAAGGCGTCTGCACCGACCTGCCGCCACCGCGCAAGCGTTGATCTGCCAACTGGCTGCTGTACCGAAAACCGGAACCGTGTTCCGGTTTTTTTATGGGCGCTTACATCCCGAGGAGGTTGATCAGCTCGAAGGTGACGAGTCCCAGGCCCAGCAGCGACACCAGGAAGATGGCGGCCACCTTGACGCCTGCGCGCAGCACTGCGCGTGCCTCCTTCTTCTTGTCCTTATCCTTCTTCCCCTGATCGTAATGCCACTTGATGGCGAAGAACATGCCCGTGGCGAGCACGAGAAACTTGAATATGACGAAGACAATTGGAATCCAGTCCATGATTTGCCGATGCAGATGAGAGATGAGAGATGAGAAAACGCCAGCGACCGCCGTGCAAGGATGGTATTACTGCAGGTTCTGAGGCATTCTACTTAAAAGCAATTTCCATACATTGAGACAAAATGTCCCAGTTGAGAACCATACAAGATGAGGATCTGCCAATCTGGTTGCCGCGACTGGCCGGGAACAAGGGGCCACGTTTCCTGCAGATTGCGGATGCCTTGCAGGCGGCGGTGGCGGACGGATCGCTGAAACCGGGTGACCGTCTGCCTCCGCAGCGCCAGTTGGCGGCACAGCTGGACGTCGACCTGACGACGATCACGCGCGCCTACGACGAAGCCAGGCGCCGCAACTTGCTGGAGGGTCGCGGCGCCCGAGGCACTTATGTCGCGGCGCCGAAAGTCGAATTGACCTCGATTCTCGACCTGAGCATGAATACCCCGCCACCGCCGGATGGCGTGGACTTCGACGACATGTTGAAACAGGGTTTGTCTCAAGTATTGATGAGGGCAGATAATGAATTGCTGATGACTTACCACCTGGGCGGGGGCAGCGATGCCGATCGCAAGGCTGGCGCCAAATGGCTCGAACCGATGTTTGGACATCTGGATTCTCGCCAGCTCGTGGTCTGTCCGGGTGCACAAGCGGCGATCGCCGCATTGATCCTTGCGCTGACGGAGCCTGGCGGTGTCATCCTGGCAGAGCCAACGACTTATCCCGGCTTGCGCGCCGCAGCAACCCAGTTCGGCCGGCACCTCATCGCGGTGGAAGCGGACCAGCACGGGATGGTGCCCGAGATGCTGGAGGAAGCGTGCCGCCAGCACAAGCCCGGGCTGGTCTATCTCAATCCGACCCTACAGAACCCGACCGCCATCACCATGCCGGAACGTCGGCGCAAGGAACTCGCCGGCATCGCGAAGCGCTGCAATGTACGCGTCGTCGAGGACGATCCCTACTGGCTCCTTGCCGATGCCCCGCCACCACCTGTTGCGACGTTTGCCCCGGAACAGGTGGTCTACATTTCGACCCTGTCGAAATGCCTGACGCCGGGCTTGCGGGTTGCCTTCGTGCTCGTACGCGACCCGTACGAACGCGAACGCTTCCTGGCCGCGCTACGATCATTCGCGCTGATGGTCGCTCCCCTGACGGCCGCACTGGCCACTCAGTGGATCGTCGACGGTTCGGCCAACGGATTGATGGAAGGCGTACGGAGGGAGGCGCGCCTGCGCCACCGGATGGCTCGGGATATCCTGGCGGGACGGTACAGCGGCTTTGGTGACGGCCTCCATGTATGGCTCGAGCTGCCGGCGTATTGGAACTCCTCGCAGCTTGCGCGTGCGGCCGACAGAGAGGGCATCGCAGTCACGCCGGCGGAGGCATTCGCGACCGGCAGCGGATCCGTGAATGCAATCCGGATCTCCTTGGGCAGCATCAAGGACCGTGGACGCTTGCAGGCGGGTCTTCAACGGCTGTCCCATCTGCTTGCGCGGCGGCCCGAGTCGTTCAGCGCCGCTGTGGTCTGACGGTAGACGAATGCTGATCACTACTCCTTCAAGGCCCCTTCCTGTCGCCCCGACATCGAGGGCGGCGCCTGCCGCGGGTCGGCGCCCCAGGCCTTGTTCGGCTCCGGTCCCATGGTGAACACGAGTGTGCCGCCGTTCGCGATGTCGGCCTGGCTGAACCACGGCCTGGTCCAGGGCTTGCCGTTGAAGGTCGCGGACTGGATGTAGATGTTGCGGGCCGAGTTGTTGCGCGCAAGGATCTCGAACACCTTGCCATTGCCCAGGTGCAGGCGAACCTGGTCGAAGATCGGGCTGCCCAGGATGTAGTCGCCGGTCGAAGGATCGACGGGGTAGAAGCCCATCGCGCTCATGACATACCAGGACGAGGTCGAGCCCTGGTCGTCCATGCCGGGGTAGGCGTAGCCGCTGGCATCGCTGCCGTACAGCTGGTCGAGAATGCGGCGGACCAGCGCCTGCGTCTTCCAGGGCTGGCCGCTCCACGCATACAGGTAGGCCGCCTGCTGGTCCGGCTGGTTGCCCTGCACGTATTGCCCGATCATGCCGGTGCAGTCGCGGCAGATGCCCTTGGGCGTGTAAGGCGTGGAGAAGAAGGCGTCGAGCTTGGCGTTGAAGGCGTCGCGTCCGCCGAGCAGGTCGAGCAAGCCGTGCACGTCCTGCGGCACCAGCCACAGCGTGGACCAGCCCGAGGCTTCCTTCATCATGAAGTTGTAGTAGGGCTCGCCCGGGTCGAAGGGCGATATCCACTTGCCGTCCTCGGTGCGGCCGCGCATGAATCCCACCGAGGCATCGAACACGTTCCGGTAGTTGGCGGCGCGGCGCAGGAACATCTGCGCATCGTCAAGCTTGCCGAGCCGGCGCGCCATGTCGGACAGCGCGTAGTCATCCCAGGCATATTCCAGCGTCTTGGCGACGCCGGCCTTGCCACCCGCGTAGGGTGGGCTGGGATTGCCCGGCGGGATGATGTCCGAGATCCAGCCGTTCTGCATGTACTCGGCCAGGTAGCCGCGCGGGCCCTTGGGATCAAGCGCATTCTTGCGCAGGTAGGCATACGCCGCGGCGTAGTCGAAGGGAATGCCGCGCCGCATTGCGCCGTCGTAGAGCAGCACTGCATGGTCGCCGTGGAAGGAGGTGTTCATGTAGCCGCGTTCACGGGCCATGTCGAGTTCGGAACGCATGATGTCCTGCACGACCTGCGGTTCGAGCAGCATCAGCAGCGCGATCTGGTTGCGACCCGTATCCCAGAACGGTACCGGCCCGTAGTGGTCGTAGGCGGCCGCTTCGGTATGGCCGGCGGCATCGGTGAAAGGCTCACCCTTGCGTGCGACCAGCCACGGGCTGGCAAACGAGTGGTACAGCGTCGAATAGAACAGCATGCGCTGCTTCGGTGTGCCGCCGCTGACTTCGATGCGGTCGAACAGCTGTGCCCAGGCGGCACGCGCCTGCGTATGCACGCGCTCGAAATTCCAATCCGAGGCCTCGTCGCGCAGGCGCTGCTCGGCTTCGGCGGCGCTGTAGCCGTGGGCGATCCGCATCAGCACCTGCTCGCCCGCCCGCGTCGCGAACGTGAGGTAGGCGCCCGCATTGCCGCCGGATACGGTGCGCCGGCCGGCCTCGACGTCCTTGTCGCCGAGCACGCCCCACTGGCCCTCGTGGATTGCGCGGAAAGTGCCGAAGCCGGTGAATGGGCGCGAGAACTCCGCGACGAACCATGGGCCATCCGCGGCCGGGCCGCTGTCCTTGCGGGTGGCAAGGCCGACGATCTTGCGGTCGCCGACCACCTCCACCTTGCCGCCGGCGCGCCGCAGGTCGATGACGACGTTGGCGCGCTGGCTCGCCGGGAAAGTGAAGCGCATCAGGCTGGTCGATCGCGTCACCGTCAGTTCCACCTTCGTATGGAAGGTGGCCAGGTCGACCGCGTAATAGCCGGGCGAGGCTTTCTCGCTCGCCTTGTCGTAGTAAGCCTGCGTATAGCTCGGCGGCACGGTCCAGTCGCCCACCACCGGCATGACGATCGGCGCGGCCTGGGCGCCATAGGCCGAGCCCCCGCCGGTAAAGCCGATCATGGTCGGATTGGCATAGGCGTAGGAAGCGTCGACGCCCATGGGATAGCTGAGGTCGACGTTGACATTGACCGGTGCCGCCTCGGTCTTGCTTTGCGGGAGCCGCGCACCCGGCGACGTCAGCCCCGAATACAGCAGTTCGCCGGCTGGCGGCGCGTTGCCGATCAAGGCCGGCTGGTCGAGGGGGGCGGTGCCGACCAGGGGATTGGCCACATCGACGGCCGGCTTCGCGTGCGAAGGCACGCGGCCGCTTTGCGCGTGGGCGGCGCCGAAGCTGGCCAATGCCGCAATTGCGGCGGCCTGAATGACATGACGGCGGAGGTATCCGAGAGCTGCGTTCATGGCCTCTTCCAGTGCGGGGAAATCGATATTTATACAGAGGAAGCCGATGAGCTCAATATAGTTTCAAATTTCCGGGCCAGTTTATTTTTGCTGACTAAACGAGCGCACTGGAAAGTGCCTGCTCACGCATCCCGTCCCCGGCCCCAGAAGCGCTCCATCGACAGATAGGTGTACGACGCCGTCCACCCGATCAGCAGCATGCCGTTCAGGGCCTCCAGCCCCGCCAGCAGGCGCAGGTCGCCATGCGGCAGCACGTCGCCGTAACCCAGGGTGGTATAGGTCTCGGCCGAAAAGTACAGGCAGCGCGTGAAGGGCAGGTGGCCCGGTTCGCCCATGCTGCCGACGCCGAAGGCGGTGGCGAGCAGGTAGTAGGCACCGCCATACAGCAGGATCTCGGTGAAGTGCGCAGCGAAGGCGCCGAAGATGACGAAGACCAGCTGCAGGCGCGGCTGCACGCGCAGGGCCGGCAGCAAGGCGGTCAGCAGGCGCAGCACCTCGTAGTGGATGAAGGTCGTGGCGACCAGCAGGAACAGGCAAGTGACAGCAGCAATTTCCATGGAGTTCGTGCGGGAGCTGAGGAGCCGCCAGCTTAGCGTGCGGCGGTGGCAGGCGGCGCAGCGCATGGGATGCGCATTCCGTCCTGCGGACATTCATGATTGCTGCTCTAATATCGCTTTCGTTCGCTGTCGGATAAAGGAGCATTCACATGACCATCGGATTCATCGGCCTCGGTGCCATGGGCCAGCACATGGCCGCCAACCTGTTGCGTTCTGGCCAGCCGGTCCACGTCTGGAACCGCAATCCGGAGCCGGTGCGGCTGCTTGCGGCCAAGGGCGCCAAGCCGGCCGTCACGGCCGCCGAGTGCGGCATCGCCGACGTCGTCTTCAGCATGCTGGCCGACGACAATGCGACCCGCGCCGTGATGATCGACGGCGGCGTGCTGGATGCGATGGCGCCGGGCAGCATTCACGTCAACATGGCCACGGTCTCCGTCGCCTTCGCGCGCGAGATGGCGGCCCTGCACATGGAGAAGGGCATCGGCTACGTCGCGGCGCCCGTGCTGGGCCGCGTGGACGTGGCCGAAGCCGGCAAGCTGAATATCCTCGCCGGCGGCGCCGACGAACTGGTCGACCGCGTGCAGCCGCTGCTCGCGCTGATGGGCCAGAAGACCTGGCGCTTCGGCGATGCGCCGGAACAGGCGAACGCGGTCAAGCTGGCCTGTAACCTGACCCTGGCCTGCGCGATCGAAGCGATGGGCGAAGGGGCGGCGCTGGCCGGCGCGCACGGCATCCCGGCCGCCGGCTTCATCGACCTGATCACGACCACCTTGTTCGCCGGTTCGCCCGTGTACAAGGGCTATGGCGGCATGATCGCCGAGCAGCGCTACAGCCCCGCCGGATTCAAGCTCTCGCTGGGCCAGAAGGACGTGCGGCTGGCGGTGGAAGCAGGGCAGGGCAAGGGCTTGCCGCTGGCCTTCGGCGACAGCCTGCTCGGCGTGCTGAAGGAAGCCATCGACCATGGCGACGCCGACCTCGACCTGGCCGCCCTTGGCAAGAACGCCGCCCGCCGCGGCAAGCTGGCCTGACTACGGGACGCACGGAACATATATGGAAAAACTGATCGCAGAGCTGGCGCGCCTCTACCTGGCGCCCGAGTCCGTGACCCGCGAGGTCCTGGCGTCCCACATCCTCGGCAGGACCACCCTCGCCATCAAGCTGACGACGGCGGATGGCCTGGTGCGCGCGCTGGCCATTCCCTTCCGTAAGATCTTCGGCGATGGCGAGGCCGGCCACTGGGACCGCCTGTGCGTGGTGGCGAATGCCCTGCAGGCCGAACTCGGGCTGCCGGCGCCGGCGGTGAGCATCGACGGCGCCAGCGCCTACCGCCTGTGGCTGTCGCTGGAGACGCCGGTGCCGGCCGGGGAGGCCCAGGACTTCCTGGAGCTGCTGCGCAAGACCTATTTTCCTGGTGTCGAGCTGGCGCCGGACGCCGCCACCGCGCCGGTCTACCTGCCGCCCTGCCTGAATCCGCGCAGCGGCAAGTGGGCCGCCTTCATCCATCCCGGCATGGGCGCGTCCTTTGCCGAGGAATCGGGGCTGGAGGTGACGCCGCCGCTGGCGGGGCAGGCCGGCTTCCTGGAGAGCGTGGAGAGCATTGCCGAGGACCAGTTCCGCAACGCCTTGCGCGCGCTTGAACGGCGTCAGGCGCCTGCAGCCGTCCCCGCAGCGGCACCGGCCGAGCCGGTATCGACGGCCGCGAGCGATGCGCTGGCAGCCGAAGCCTTCGTGCTGCAAGCCCAGGCAGGCGCACCGGCGCCGGCCCCGGCCCGGCCCAAGGCCGCACCGGACGGCCTGCTGCTGAAGGACGCCACGCTCGAAGACATCGTGCGCCGCCTGCACGCGATGAATATCGAGCCGACCTTCCGCTTCCTGGCGCCGCGCTAGCTAATGGTGGGCCGGCCGCCATCCGCCTTCCGGACGCCCCGCCACGTCCGGTTCCGGCACCTCGCGTTCCAGTACGCCGCGATACAGCACGCCGGCCAGGATCCCGCCCAGCAGCGGCGCCAGCCAGAACAGCCATAGCTGCGACAGCGCCCAGGCGCCCGCGAACAGGGCCGGCCCGGTGCTGCGCGCCGGATTGACCGAGGTGTTGGTGACCGGGATGCTGATCAGGTGGACCAGGGTCAGCGCCAGGCCGATCGCCAGGCCGGCAAAGCCGACCGGTGCGCGGGTATGGGTGGCGCCGAGGATGACCAGCACGAACATGAAGGTCATCACGACTTCGGTGATCAGGGCCGAACCGAGCGAGTAGTTGCCGGGCGAGTGCTCGCCATAGCCGTTGGCGGCAAAGCCGGCCGTGGCATCGAAGCCGGGCTTGCCGCTGGCGATCGCGTACAGCACCGCGGCGGCCACGATGCCGCCCGCAACCTGGACCACGATGTAGGGCGCGATCTGGCGCGCAGGGAAGCGGCCGCCGGCCCACAGCCCGACCGTCACCGCCGGATTGAAGTGGCCGCCCGAGATCGGTCCGAGCGCATAGGCGCCAGTCAGCACGGTCAGCCCGAAGGCCAGCGCGACTCCGGCCAGGCCGATGCCGACCTCGGGAAATTTTGCGGACAGCACGGCGCTGCCACAGCCGCCGAGCACCAGCCAGAAGGTGCCGATGAATTCGGCCAAATATTTTTGAAGCATGGCATTCTCCTCGTCACCGCAGGCGTGACGTGAATTCATTCTAGATGCCGGAAAGCGGGGCGCCAGCCGAATCTCTCGGCGGTATGCTCGAACCCTTGCGTGCGAAACCAGCTAAACTATATTCACCATAACGAGGAGAAATGATGGCCCTGTCCCTGTCCAAAGCATCCGTGCCTGCCTTCGTGCGCGGCTTGAAAGTCCTGTCCGACCTGCTGAAGAAAGGCGAGGAACACGCCGCCCAGGCCGGCATCGCGCCCGAATCGCTGCTGGGCGCGCGCCTGGCCGACGACATGCTGCCGCTGTCCGCCCAGGTCCAGCGCGCCAGCGATGCGTCCAAGTTCGCGGTACAGCGCCTCAGCGGCGGCGACGCCCCGAAGTTCGCCGACGACGAGACCAGCTTTGCGCAGCTGCAGCAGCGCATCGCGAATACGATCGATTATCTGGAGGGCGTGGATGGCGCCGAGGTCGATGCCGGAGAAGAGCGCGAAGTGAGCCTGAAGTTCGGCAGTTTCGGCGCCAGCTTCAGCGGCGAGAGCTACCTGCTGAGCTTCGCGCTGCCGAATTTCTACTTCCATGTCGTGACCGCCTACGACATCCTGCGCAACCAGGGCGTCAAGATCGGCAAGCTGGATTATCTGGGGCCGTTCGAGGTCCGGTGAAGGCTGCGGCGAGATCATCCACGCCGCGCTGCTTGGCAAGCCGGGGGCGTCGGTGTACGACCCAAGGCGGACCTAGCCCATCTTCGTTACGCACCGGACCGACGACGCTCTCTATTCGGATCGTGCGGCCGACAATAGCCAGCATGGCTAACAATGCCATCCGCTCTGCCGTCGCTGCTAATGCTCACAGTCACGAGGAACTGCTGACCCCACTGCTTCTTGTAATAGCTGGCCCTTGGCCACGGAGAGGGTAAAAAATCAACAGTGATATACGCTGCATTGATTGTCTCGAGCAGGATGCCGGATCGGCTCGCCAACTTTCGAAGAAGGAGGTGATAGTCCGCGAGCACTTGTGCGAACTCCGGAGACGATGGCTGAATAGATGGGGCAAGCAAGTCAAGCGACACCGCAGTTTGCGAATATTGCTCTGCAAGCGAACGCAGTTTCCCGATTGCCCAATAGCCAGCAAGATCGTTGTTACGGCTAGCGAACGAGCCGCACAGTCCGGCTGCGATGTTCGTTAAGCGTGCGCTTCTCGGCATATGTCAGATCAACAGGGTAATGAAAATTGATTTAGACGATTATTCAACAAGGACTGCTTTGGCTGAGGTCGGACTTTGTTCAGTGGCGGCTACCGACCCAGGCCGTGTAAAAACGTGAAAGCGATGTCCGGGACCTGGTTGCACGAGCTGGGCTAATTGCCTGGCACCAGAAAGTGCCGCGACACGCCGGAACGACTATCCCGCATTTCCATCAGGGCGCGCAAGAAAGGCGCCCATAAGAACCC
>NZ_JBFTMX010000051.1:0-35140 GCF_056397205.1 Massilia sp. 05N420 | reverse complement strand
GGTACCACCCCTTCCCATCCCGAACAGGACCGTGAAACGACTTTGCGCCGATGATAGTGCTGCAACCAGTGTGAAAGTAGGTTATCGTCAGGCTAATTATTCGCAGAAGCCCGCTCAATTCGATTGAGCGGGCTTTTTGCTTTTCTGCGCTCTACATAGCTGCAGCTAACTTGTATAGGAAAATCCGCAACAAATTCTTATATAGGGAAAGTTTTCGCTGGAGTCAGCAGGTGTATGTACGGTAGCATTGCGCTCTTTTGTTATCCGACACTCAATATGACTGACAGCAGCGACACCATTCCGCGGCCCAGGCGGGCCAGATATTTCCGCCTTGCGGCATTGCTGGTGTCCTTCTCCTGCCTGACAGTCGCGATCACGGTGCTGCTCCAGCTGCTGCTCGTCGATCACTACGCCAACCAACACGCTTCCGAACAGGCCAGACTGCGCCTGCAGCAGCTGTCCTGGCAGATGCGGGACTCGCTCGACCGCACCCTGGACCAGGCGGTGCGCGACGTCTACCTGCTGTCGGCCCTGCCGCAACTGCGCCATCCCGCCGATCCGGCCGCAGCGCGCGAGATTCTCGAGAACCTGCAGCGCCATTTCAGCAATTACGCCTGGATCGGCATCGCCCAGCCCGACGGCAAGGTGCTGGCCGCGACCGCTGGACTGCTGGAAAATCGCGACGTCAGTTCGCGCCCCTGGTTCCATACCGGCGAGCAGGAGGTGACGGCCATCGATTATCATCCGGCCGCCCTGCTCGGCAAACTGCTGCCGCGGTCAAGCGATCCCTGGCGTTTCGTCGACATCGCCGGGCCGATCCGCGACGACGACGGCGCCCTTCGCGGCGTGCTCGCCATCCACCTGAGCTGGACCTGGGCGCGCAGCCTTGCCCGTGAGCTGCTGACGCCGGCGCAGCGCGATATCGGCGCCGAGATCATCGTCGTGCGCAGCGACGGCGTGGTCCTGCTCGGCCCCGACGATATCCTCGAGAAGTGCATTTCGACGGAAAGCCTGAGGCTGGCCCAGCAGGGCAAGACGGGCGCCATCACGGAGCGCTGGCCGGACGGCCATACCTATGTGACGGGTTACAGCCAGAGTGGACGCAGCCGCGAGCGCGCTTCCCTGCACTGGGCGGTCCTGGTGCGCCAGACGGAGCAGGCGGCGATGGCCTCGGCCCACCGTTTCGAACGCCGTGCAATGTGGTTCAGCCTGCTTCTTGCCGGGGTCCTGGCCGCACTGGCGGCCCTGATGGCCCGGCGCATCGTGGCGCCCCTGAAGTCGCTGAGCGGCGCCATGGAAAACATCGCCCAGGCGCCCGAGCAAGCGGTGCCGGAAGCGATTCCCGCAGCCGGCGGCTTCCATGAAGCACAAGTCTTGTCCAAGGCCTTGCGCGGCCTGATCCGCAACGAACGCCGCCACCGCGCGGCGCTCGAGGAGATGAACGCGCATCTGGAGGAAACGGTGGCCGCGCGCACCGCCGAGCTGGAAGGCCTGCTGATGCGCGACCTGCTGACCGGCCTGCCGAACCGGCGCGCCCTGATGCAGACACTGCCGGAAGCGATGGCGCGTGCGGCCCGCCTGCGGCGTCCCTGCGCGGTCCTGTTCCTCGACATGGATGGCTTCAAGCTGGTCAACGATACCCGCGGCCACGAAGAGGGCGACGAGCTGCTGCGCCGGTTCGGCGGCCGCATCCTGGCCGGCATCCGCGAGACCGATATGGCGGCGCGGCTTGCGGGCGACGAGTTCGTGGTGATCCTGGAGATGTTGAGCGACGAGCTGGACGCCGCCGCCAAGGCGGAGATCCTGCTGGCCCAGCTCACCCGGCCCTATGCCCTGAATGGCGGCAGCGTGCAGGTGGGGGCGAGTATCGGGGTGGCCCTGCACATGCCGGACCAGGCGCCGGATCCGGCGCGCCTGCTGGCCCGGGCCGACCAGGCCATGTACGAGGCCAAGCGCAAGGGCAAGAGCCGGATCGCGGTCGCGCCGGCGGAAGCCGTGTCCACCGAGGCGCGCTGACGCCTCGCTGTAGAAGAAGACGGCTCAGACGCCCCAGAGGACGTCGGCGCCCTGGTCGCGCGCCGCGCGCAGCATTTCCAGCAGCGGATAGGCGCGGGTCGGGAAGCTGACCATTTCGATCGGTTCGTGTTCGGCATCTTCGCCATCGCCGGCATGGGCCTTGACGTCCTGCTCGACTTCGTCCGTGACCTGGTGCTTGCGGCTCTCCTCGATTTCATGCTCGAGCAGTTGTACAGCCTTGGTGGCTTCGGCCGCCGTGATGACGCCGCGCTCCGGGTCCTTGCGCAGCAGGTCGAGGATGCGCATGGCATGTTCCTGCATCATCAGGACGTTGGGATAGGCTTTGGATTTGAAGGTGATTAGCATAGCTTTCTCGTTCATTCATGAGTAACCAAACGATAACACGACTCGCCGCGCGATGTCGGTGCGCGGCGCCACTTTGGACTCATGCCCGGCGCCGCAGCAGCCAGGCCAGCAGCAGCGCCAGCAGCGCGGCCGCCAGCACCCCGGCCGCGAACAGGGCGGTCGACCCGGCCGCCACGCCTTGCTCGGCCACCAGCGATACCAGCAGCCAGCTGAGCCCACCCCAGCAAAGCGTGTTGACGATCTCGAACACCGAGCACAGGAAGTTCTCCTTGCCGCGCATTTTGAAATCGCTGCGCAGTCCCGGGCGCCCCAGCCATTTCACGATCAGGGCCGCACTCAAGATTGCGCCCACCACGACGAAGCCGATCAGCACCGCGGCCAGCGGCGCACGCGCCATCAGCCACAGCAGGGGCAGGGCGACCAGCAGCAGCGGCGGCATCACCACGGCGGCCAGCTTGGCCAGGCCGATCGTGCGCGCGGCGGCGGGGGAGGATTGCAGCAGGTCCGGCGCATCCTCGGCCGAGACGATGATCCAGGCCAGGGAACTGGTGAGTGAGCTGCACAGCAGCGCCAGGCCGGCGCCGATCGCCGGACCCGGCGAATCGTTCTTGCGCAGGATGAGGAACAGCAGCGGCACCAGGTACACCAGCTGCAGCAGGACCTGCGAAATCAGGTGCGGATCGCGTGCGATCAGGCGCCACTCCTTGACCACCACGGTATCGAACAGGCTGCGCCGGAAGCGCATCCGCAAGGCCCCCTGCGGCCTGGCGATCGCACGTGCCGTACTGGCCGCCTCCTGCACGCCATGCACGAAGAAGCGGTGGGTGCGGTCGACCGTCAGCATGAAGGCGGCGATGCCGAGCACGGCCATGCCCAGCATCGGCAGTGGCTCGCCGAGCACGGCACGGCCAGGTAGCCACAGCGGGCTGCCGGGTGCCAGCCATGGGGACTCCGCGAGGTGCTGCAGCGTGCGCTGGGCCGCACCTCCGCCGGCCGTCTGCGACACCAGCGAAAACGACTGCGACAGCAGGAACAGCAGCGCGCCCGCCACCGCACTGAGCACCTGCGCCAGCACCCGCGTGCGGCGCGCGCCGAGCAGGCGTACCAGCGCCAGCGTGAGCAGCATGCCGAGGCAGGCCATCAAGGTCGACGTGGTCGCAATCGCCACATATACGCCGATCCAGCGGAACTGGCCGAGCGCCACGCCGACGTGGACGAGTGGCCCGAGCAGGAACAGATAGAGGGCGGCGCAAGCCAGGACCACGCCCAGCAGGCGCACCGTGAAGATGCTGCGCGAGGGCAGGGGTGAAGACAGCAGCAGGTCGAGGTCGCCGCGCTCGAACAGCGCCAGCACGCTGGCCTTGAGTGAACTCGAGAGCATGAAGGTGCCGATCGCCGCCAGCGCCAAGGTCGCCAGGATCGCCATGCGCGGATCCATGACGCCGTCCGGCCCGAGCTTGCGGAGGACGGCAAAGGCGCCCACGTGCAGCAGCGTCCAGGCCAGCACCCACACCGCGATGCTGACCCAGCTCATGCGCCGCTTGCCGCCCGCATTCACGGCGGCGCCATACCAGGCCATGCGCAGCTCATGGCGCAGCAGCCAGCGGCTCGATCCCGGCGGCGCGCTCACGCCTGCTCCGTCAGCTGCAGGAACACGTCTTCCAGGCTGCCGCCCAGGGTACGCTCGCGCAACTCGGCCAGCG
Source organism: Massilia sp. 05N420 (assembly GCF_056397205.1). Taxonomy (NCBI): domain Bacteria; kingdom Pseudomonadati; phylum Pseudomonadota; class Betaproteobacteria; order Burkholderiales; family Oxalobacteraceae; genus Massilia; species Massilia sp. 05N420. The sequence continues at coordinate 31,055 of NZ_JBFTMX010000051.1, read as the reverse complement.
TGCCTTCGGCGATCAGGCGGCCCTCGCGGATGATACCGATGCGTTGCGCCAGGCGTTCGGCCACCTCGAGGATGTGGGTGGTCAGGATCACGGTGCCGCCCTGGTTGACGTGGGAGACCAGCAAGTCCTTCACCTGGCGCGCGGCGGCCGCGTCCAGGCCGGTCAGCGGCTCGTCCAGGATCAGCAGCTGGGGTTCGTGAATCAAAGCCCCGGCCAGCGCCAGCTTCTGCTTCATCCCGCGCGAAAAACCCTCGGTCAGTTCGTGCGCGTGCTTGGTCAGGTCCAGCCAGTCGAGCAGGCGGCGGGCGCGCGGCTCGGCATCCTCGGGCGTGATGCCCCACAGGCCGGCCACGAATTCGAGGTATTCGGTGGGCTTCAGCTTTCCGTACAACATCGGGTCATCGGGGAGGTAGGCCATCTTCTGCTTGGCCGCGGCCGGGTTGGCCGCGAGATCGATGCCGAGCACCTCGATCTGGCCGGCGTCCGGCGCCAGCAGGCCGGTCACCATGCGCAGGGTGGTGGTCTTGCCGGCGCCGTTGGGGCCGAGCAGGGCATAGAGTTCGCCGCGGCGGACGCTCAGGTCGATGCCGTCGACGGCCGGGCGGCCGAAAGCCTTGCGCAGGGAGCGCAGCTGCAGTGCTGGGGTATCGCTGTTCATGGTAGCGGACGTATCAACGGAGGGTGAAGGAAGTGAGGAACTGCTCGACCTGCTCGGACGGCATGGCGTTCGTCTTGCCGAGCACGATGACCTGGTAGAAGCGCTTGCCGCGCGCCTCGAAATGGCCGACCAGGCGCACCGGCTGGCCGTTGCTGCTGCCGGCGACGTCGATGTCGCTGACCGATCTGCCGCCGGATTCGGCATGCGCGGCGGCCCGTTCGCCGACGGCGCCGATATTGCGCGTCAGGGCCCGCACCATGGCCGGCACCGCGGCGCGCGCATGCTCCTCGTCCGGTGCCTCGGCCGAGCCGACCGCGAAGGTTGCGCCGTCGACTTCGGCAGCCGTCATCGTCATGCTGACCTGCATGCCGTCGAGGTCGACGGTGCGGGTGACACTGGCCGGCTTGGCCGGGAACATGACCCGGTAGGGCGCATCCTGGCTGGCGTAGTCGCGCCAGTTGTACTTGGGGCTGCAGGCGCCGAGCAGGGCGCTGGCCAGCAGGACGGAAATAACCGGCAAGGGGAGACGGATTTTCATGGGGCGATGGTATCAGCGCCCCGCGTCGTCGGCCAGCAGAATGTTGCAATAATTTAATCTCGTCAGCGCCGCTCAGGCGTCGAGCAGGCCCCTGCGGTACTGGATCGCCTCGGCCACGTGTTCGGACTGCACCTGGGAAGCCTCCGCCAGGTCGGCAATCGTCCTCGCCACCTTCAAAACCCGGTGATAGGCCCGCGCCGACCAGTGCAGGTGGCGCATCGCATTACGCAGCAACTGCTCGGCGGCATCGTCGAGTTCGCAATGGCGGTCGATCTCGCGGGTCGACAAACGCTGGTTGGCCTTGCCCTGGCGCGCCACTTGAACAGCGTGGGCGCGCGCCACCCGTTCGGCGATGTGGCTGCTCGCCTCGCCGTCGGCCTGGGCCGCCATCGATTCCGGCGCCATCGCCGACACCGGCACCTGCAGGTCGATGCGGTCGAGCAGGGGACCCGAGATCTTGTCCTGGTAGCGCAGCACCGCGTCATGACTGCAGCGGCATTTGCCGGACGGGTGGCCGAGCCAGCCGCAGGGGCAGGGATTCATGGCCGCGATCAGCTGGAAGCTGGCGGGAAAGTCGGCCTGGCGGGCCGCGCGCGAGATCGTGATGTGGCCGGATTCCAGCGGTTCGCGCAGCACTTCCAGCACGTGGCGGCTGAATTCGGGAAGCTCGTCCAGAAAGAGTACGCCATGATGGGCCAGCGAGATCTCGCCCGGGCGCGGCACCCCGCCGCCGCCTACCAGGGCCATGCCCGAGCTGGTGTGGTGCGGACTGCGGAAGGGCCGGCGGCGCCAGCGCTCGATCGAAAAACGTCCGGCCAGCGACTGGATCGCCGCCGACTCCAGCGCTTCCTCGTCGCTCAAGGCCGGCAGCAGGCCGGGAAAGCGCGAGGCCAGCATGCTTTTGCCGGCGCCGGGCGGGCCGACCATCAGTACCGAATGCAGGCCCGCCGCCGCGACCTCGAGGGCRCGCTTGACGTGCTGCTGGCCTTTCACGTCCGCAAAGTCGGGATAGCGCGGCGGCGTCAGGGCTTGCGGCGGCCGGTGGCGGGCCAGGCTGGCCTCATTGGCTCCATTCGCAGCCTGCGCAGCAAAGTGCGCACAGACCTCGAGCAGGCTGCGCGCCGGATAGATGGCGGCATCGGTGACCAGCGCCGCCTCGTCGGCGTTCGCATGCGGCAGCACGAAGGCGCGCCTGGCGCCGCCAGGGCTGCGATGCATGGCGAAGGTCATCGCCAGCGCGCCGCGGATCGGGCGCAATTCTCCGGACAGCGAGAGCTCGCCGGCGAACTCGTAGCGGTCCAGGCCCTCGCTGGGAATCTGTTCCGAGGCCGCCAGAATGCCCAGCGCGATCGGCAGGTCGAAGCGCCCCGATTCCTTCGGCAAATCGGCCGGGGCCAGGTTGATGGTGATACGGCGGTTCGGCAGCTCGAAGCCGGAATTCTGCAGCGCGGCGCGGACCCGGTCCTTCGATTCGCGCACCTCGGCATCCGGCAGGCCGACGATGGCCAGGCCGGGCAGACCGTTGGCCAGGTGCACTTCGACGCTGACGGCGGGCGCGTCCATGCCGGCCAGGGCGCGGCTGCGCAGTACTGCGAGACTCATGGCGGTCTACGGGAAGGTTGAAGATTTGCAGATGGTGCGGCCGAGGGCAATGCGACTGTTGAGTGCGCTCAAACGTGCGCTCTCTTAACGAGTTTGAGCCACTAGCCCAAGTGAAAGCCAAGTTGAAGGGTGACATGGGATAGTGATTGGATTTCCATGTGGCAACTTGTTATGCTTGGGTTTTCTGCATCCGGATTGCTCGCAATGACTAGAAATCGAATCCTCTTCGCTTATTGCGAAGAGCTGAAGGAATCCGTCAACATCGATACTGCGCGTCGTCACTTTCTTTCGGAGGACCCTCGCCCCGAGTGTTATCACTTTTTTTGCGATGACCCCCACTGCGGAAGCCAAAAAGTACGTATATCAGGGGTGAACTATCGTACGGCCGCAAATGAATCACCGAAGTATGTGACTGCGCACTATCGCAACTGGGACGAGCACAGCCCAGATTGCATGTGGGAGTCGGATTTGGACGAAGCCGGCCGCTTACGCGGTGAAACAGAAGCCGAGACAAAGCAGCGAAAACTGCGACTTAAGCTCAAAGACCTGGTTACAGACTTCGACCCATCGCTTGATGAAGGGGATGGCCTCGTTCGTCCACATGTGCAAGGTCCTGCTGGGGATGATGGCCCGGAAGTCGGAGATGGTAACGGACGTAATCGCAACGGCCAGGGGCAGCCAGGGCTATTGGGAGGGCGCACAAAAACAAATCAGCTGAGCCGGTTGGTTGAAACATATCGTGAGGCCAAGGAAACCTTGAGCCCGGAAGAGTTTTCCCAATTGGAGCTGCGCGTTACCAATGAAGGAGTAATGCCTCTTCACCAATATTTTTGCCGTATCAGCAGAGCAAACTATGACACTACGAATCGTGTAATCTTTGGCGGCGCTACGTTTGCCGAGTGGTACGGAGCCGGGTTCAAGCTGAAGTTCTATGACCGGGTCGATAAGAAATTCGTTTTTTTGTATGTGAGCCCGGCAAAAATGGAGGCTTACCGTTTCCGCAAGTACTTTAAAGAGATCCTATCCGACACAACGGTTGCCTACTTCACGGTTTTTGCTCTCGGAAGGTTAGAGGCTAGTCCGAAGGGCAATTCGGTAAATCTCATAGTCGATGATTTACGTCACTTGGACATCGTTCGTGGCAAAACGAAGGAGGCTGGAGCCAACGAGGTGTCAACTTAGACCGCAATCGACGCTTTGGATGGATGAAAGCGTCGAACGCCTCTGGCACCAAATCACGCCCCCTGCAAGCGTAAAGTTATTGATGCACGGAAAAAGGCTTCATCCGTCGATTCCAATAATGATGTTCAGGAGGACTTAGTTTCCCATTATTCGTTTCTAGCCCGTCGTCTTACTCGGCCGATATCTATTTGACGGCCAGATCCGTGGCATCGCGTATAGTCTTGCGATGCCTAAACTACTTCTGACCTTCGCCATCCTGGCGCTGCTGTTCTGCCTGCTGTGCGGGCCGGTGCTCTATGTGGCGCTCCGGTTCAGGCGGCGGGGGGATGTGGCGGCATTGCGGCCGCTGCGCGTCGTCTGGCTGGCGCAGCTGGCGCTGGCCGCCATCCTGATCTTCGTGGCCGACGATGCCCGGCTGGGCAATCCGGTCGGCGTCATGCTGGGCATCGTCATCGGCGTGAGTTTGGGCGGTGCCGCCCTGTTCGGGCTGTGGCGGCTCACGCGCCGCCTCGTGCTGCGTTAAACCTCAGACCTTCTGTTCCGACGTCACCGACGCCAGCTTCGCTTCCAGTTCCGCCACGCGCAGTTCCAGTGCGTCGAGCTTGGCGCGGGTCTTGGCCAGCACCTGGGCCTGGATGTCGAATTCTTCGCGCGTCACCAGGTCCAGCTTCGAAAAGCCCTGGGTCATCATGGCCTTGACGTTGCGTTCGATGTCCTTGGCCGGCGAATTCTCGATCGCCTGGTTGATCTTGCCCTGCAGATCATTAAAGAAGTTATTCATATCCATTTCTGTCCTTGGTGAAGCCGAGTGGTGCGCACTCATTTTGTGCGCGCCTCGCTGATTTAGTGCGTGCACCTGCGTGGCGCACGCCCTTGCGGCGTCATTTATGTTTTTGGCATATCAAAAATAGGGGCAGAGGCCTGCGAATACAAGGTCTGCCGCTCCATTCCGGGGTGGCACGCATCCTGCTAAAGCAAACATACAACATAGAAAAACAGGAAAGCGAAGTACGGATTGTAAACCCATCAGGTCCAAAGTTCATTTACCAGGGAGTGTCGTATGAAGCGTCGAAGCAGCAAGTGGCAGCACATCGCGATGGTCGCGGCGGGTTTGTGGAGCCTGGGTACCGGGCTGGCCGGGGCACAGGAGCAGGAGCAGAAGCCCGAGCACGAGGTCAGCTTCAACGCGGCGGTGACGAGCGATTACCGTTACCGCGGCCTGTCCCAGAGCCGCCTGGATCCGGCGGTGCAGGGCGGCGCCGACTATGTCCATAACCCGACCGGCCTCTACGTCGGCACCTGGCTCTCGTCCATCAAATGGACCAAGGACCTGGGCGGCAGCGGCAACGTCGAGTGGGATATCTATGGCGGCAAGCGCGGCAATCTCAGCGCCGACATCACCTACGACGTCGGCGGCCTGTACTACTTCTATCCGAATAACGGCCTGCATCCGAACGCCAACACCTTCGAGCTCTACGGCCAGCTGGGCTACGGGCCGGCCTACGTCAAGTACTCGCATTCGCTGACCAACCTGTTCGGCACCGCCGACAGCCGCGGCAGCGGCTACCTCGACATCGGCGCGAACGTCGACGTCGGTGGCGGCTTCGTGCTGAACCTGCACGCGGGCCACCAGGAAGTCCGCCACAACGGCGCGGTGTCCTATACCGACTACAAGGTCGGCGTGACCAAGGACCTCGGGGTCTGCTCGGTGGCGCTGGCTTACGTCAAGGCCAATACCAGCGGCTACCTGAGCCCGTCCGGAGAAAACCTCGGGAAGTCCGCGGCCCTGCTGTCTGTTTCAAAAACTTTCTGAAGAGGCAATCGCATGAAAATGATCACCGCCATCATCAAACCCTTCAAGCTCGATGAGGTCCGCGAGGCCCTTTCCGAGATCAATGTCCAGGGTATTACGGTGACCGAAGTGAAAGGCTTCGGCCGCCAGAAGGGCCATACCGAACTCTACCGCGGCGCCGAGTACGTGGTCGACTTCCTGCCGAAGACCAAGATCGAGGCGGCGGTCGACGACGCCATCGTCGACCAGGTGATCGACACCATCCAAAGCGCGGCACGCACCGGCAAGATCGGTGACGGCAAAATTTTCGTCTCCGATCTGGAGCAGGTAATCCGTATCCGTACCGGCGAGACCGGCAACGATGCGCTGTAAGGGGAATCTGATGATCCGCACACTCACCAAACTGATCGCAGGCTTCACTGTCGCCATGGCGCTCGGCGCTGCACTGCCGGTCCTGGCCCAGGATGCCGCTGCACCGGCCGCGTCGGCGCCGGCCGCCACCGCAGCCGCCGATGCCGGCGCAGCCGCTCCTGCGGCCCCGGCCGCTCCCGCCGCGGCAGCAGCGGCGGCCGCGCCGGCAAGCCCGGCCGCTCCAGCCGCCGCACCCACGCCGCAGAAGGGCGACACCGCCTGGATGTTCGTCGCCACCCTGCTGGTGATCATGATGACGATTCCGGGCCTGGCCCTGTTCTACGGCGGCCTGGTGCGCTCGAAGAACATGCTGTCCGTGCTGATGCAGGTCTTCATGATCTTTTCCGTCATCATCGTGCTGTGGTGCCTGTACGGCTACTCGCTGGCCTTCACCGAGAACAATGCCTTCATCGGCGGCCTCGACCGCGTATTCCTGAAAGGCATCTGGGATCCGGCCAAGGCGAGCTTCTCGACCGCCGCCACCTTCAGCAAGGGCGTGGTGATCCCCGAGTTCATCTATGTCGCCTTCCAGGGCACCTTTGCCGCCATCACCTGCGGCCTGATCGTCGGCGCCTTCGCCGAGCGCGCGCGCTTCGCGGCCGTGCTGGCCTTCGTGGCGCTGTGGTTCACCTTCGGCTACCTGCCGGTGGCCCACATGGTCTGGTTCTGGACCGGTCCGGACGCCATCACCAGTGCTTCGCTGGCGGCTGAAACCGCGAAGGGCGGCTGGCTGTGGCAGAAGGGCGCCCTCGACTTCGCCGGCGGCACCGTGGTGCACATCAATGCTGCCGTCGCCGGCCTGGTCGGCGCCATCATGATCGGCAAGCGCATCGRCTACGGCCGCGAGCACATGGCGCCGCACTCGCTGACCATGACCATGGTCGGCGCGTCCCTGCTGTGGGTGGGCTGGTTCGGCTTCAACGCCGGCTCGGCGCTGGAAGCGGGCGACGTCGCCGCGCTGGCCTTCATCAACACCCTGCTGGCGACCGCCGCGGCCACCGTCTCCTGGGTGCTCGGCGAATGGTTCACCAAGGGCAAGCCGTCGATGCTGGGCGGCGCCTCGGGCGCGGTGGCCGGCCTGGTCGCCATCACTCCGGCCTGCGGCTTCGTCGGTCCGATGGGCGCGCTGGTCATCGGCCTGGTGGCGGGCGTGGTCTGCCTGTGGGGCGTGAACGGCCTGAAGCGCATGATCGGCGCCGACGACTCGCTCGACGTGTTCGGCGTGCACGGCGTGGGCGGCATCCTGGGCGCGCTGCTGACCGGCGTGTTCGCCGCGCCGCAGCTGGGCGGGCAGGGCATCTTCGACTACACCACCAACAAGATGTCGGCCGACCCGTACTCGATCGCCGGCCAGGTGCTGGTGCAGCTCGAGGCGGTCGGCACCACCATCCTGTGGTCGGCGGTGGTCTCCCTGATCGCCTACAAGCTGGTCGACATCGTGATCGGCCTGCGGGTGCCGGAAGAGCAGGAACGCGAGGGCCTGGATATTACCAGCCACGGCGAATCGGCTTATCATTCCTGATCAGGCCCCGTGTCGCTAAAAGCGCCCTGCGGGGCGCTTTTTTATTTCCGATGGGATAATTGGTCTTTAAAAAGGGGGCGCGAGCCCCCATGTCGCATTTCCCACATCGCTAAGAAGCCCCAAGGACGTCACCATGGTTCCCCACCTTGCCACAGCCCTCAACGGTCCCCTGCTGGACCTGGAAAAGAAGATTCTCGAAGCCACCCCCGCCATCGAGCGCTGGTTCCGCCTCGAGTGGCAGGAGCACACGCCGCCGTTCTATTGCTCGGTGGACCTGCGCAACGCGGGCTACAAGCTGGCGCCGGTGGATACCAACCTGTTCCCGGGCGGCTTCAACAACCTGTCGACCGAGATGCTGCCGCTGACGGTGCAGGCCGCCATGGCCGCGATCGACAAGTATTGTCCGGACGCGCGCAACCTGCTCCTGATCCCGGAAAGCCATACCCGCAACCCCTTCTACCTGCAGAATGTGCAGCGCCTGATGCAGATCTTCCGCCAGACCGGCCTGCACGTGCGCCTCGGTTCGCTGTCGCCGGAAGTGACCCAGCCGACCCCGCTGGCGCTGCCCGACGGGAACATGCTGGTGGTCGAGCCCCTGGTGCGCTCGCCCAACGGCCGCCGCGTCGGCCTGGCCGATTTCGATCCCTGCACCATCCTGCTGAACAACGACTTATCAAGCGGCATCCCGAGCATCCTCGAAAACATCCACGAGCAATCGCTGCTGCCGCCGCTGCACGCCGGCTGGGCGGTGCGCCGCAAGAGCAACCACTTCAAGGCTTTCGACGAAGTGGCCAAGAAGTTCGGCAAGCTGATCGACATCGACCCCTGGCTGGTGAACCCGCTGCACAGCAAGTGCGGCGAGGTGAACTTCCAGGAAGACGTGGGCATGGAATGCCTGGCCGATAACGTCTCGGCCCTGCTGTCGAAGATCAAGAAGAAGTACAAGGAATACGGGATGAAGGACCAGAAGCCCTTCGTCATCGTCAAGCCGGACGCCGGCACCTACGGCATGGGCATCATGACCGTCAAGGATGCCTCCGAGGTGAAGGACCTGAACCGCAAGCAGCGCAACAAGATGTCGGTCATCAAGGACGGCGTCACCGTCACCGACGTGCTGATCCAGGAAGGCGTGCCGACCTTCGAGTCGATCAACGACGCGGTGGCCGAGCCGGTCGTGTACATGATCGACCGCTACGTGGTGGGCGGCTTCTATCGCATCCACGCCGAACGCGGCATCGACCAGAACCTGAACGCACCGGGCTCGCAGTTCGTGCCGCTGGCGTTCTCCCAGCAGCATGCGGTGCCGGATCTCAAGGCCAAGCCGGGCACGGCGGCCCCGAACCGCTTCTACGTGTACGGCGTGGTGGCGCGCCTGGCGTTGCTGGCGGCGTCGCTGGAGCTGGAACGAACCGATCCGGATCCGGAGATTTATTGATCCGTTTCCGGACCTCCGGGACGTCCTTCTTCGCCATGTAGACGAAGTGCGAGCGCAATAGCGGCAGCATTGCGCCCAGCAGTTCCGGCACCAGCCAGGGCAGGCGCGGCATCATCCGGTTCAGCGGCGACGCCAGGATCAAGGTGCGGTACAGCCTCTCGTCGGTTGGCCAGAAGCGCAGCAGTTCGACATCGCTGACCTTGCGCACGCCCGGGTTGCGCGGGCTGCCATAGCGGACGTCGAGGATCATCGTCCAGCCGCCCGGTTTCAGGACCCGCCACATCTCGGCGGCCAGTTCGCGCCGCTGGTCTTCGTCGGGGATGGCCGAGAACACCGCATCGGCGCTGACCAGGTCGACGCTGTTGTCCGGAAAGGCGTCCAGCCGCCCCAGGTGCCAGCGCACCCCGGGCGCCGTGTGCAGGCGGGCGTGCTCGAGGCGCTCCTGCTGCAGTCCGGTGCCGGTCAGGTGGGCGGGCGAGGCGCCCCATTCGATCAGCTGGCGCAGGAAGCCGCCGTTGCCGCAGCCGACGTCGAGCACGCGCAGCGCCGACAGATCCTTCCCCACCGTAGATGCCAGCAGCCGCGCCAGCACGCGCGAGCGCGCCGCCGCCTCGCTCACGACGTCCGGCCGGTGCCAGTCATGGCTCGCCGGCGCGGCGCTGTCCTGCCACTGGCGATAGACCTGGTTGATGCGCTCCTGCTCGGCCTGGTTGCTCATCGTTTAACCCCCTGGCCGCCCATCATCCGCAAGCCATCTGCGCGCACGCTTGAGAGCCCGCAAATGCGTACCGAATAAATGCTTCTTTGCCAATGGGAAGTGGTCCGGCGGGCAAGGCCGGCGCCGCGGGCCGCCTTTCCGCGAGAATCCGCGTTTCCGGCTAAAATCGATGCATTGTCCCGACTGGAACCAACATGAAAATCGCTTTTCTCGCCGACCCGCTGTCCGGATTCAAGATTTACAAGGACTCGACCTTTGCGATGATGCGGGAGGCGGCGCGCCGCGGCCACCAGATCTACGCCTTCGAGCAGCGCCACATGGTGCTGGAGCAGGGCGTGGTGACGGCCGACGTGGTCGAGATCACCCTGACCGGCGACCCCGACGAGTGGTACGAAGCGGGCCAGGCGGATACCGTGCGCCTGTCCGAGTTCGACGCCGTCATCCAGCGCAAGGATCCGCCCTTCGACATGGAATACGTGTACGGCACCTATCTGCTGGAACTGGCCGAACGCCAGGGCGCGCGCGTGTTCAACAAGCCCTCGGCGATCCGCGACCACAACGAGAAGCTGACCATCGCCCAGTTCAGCGAGTTCACCTCGCCGACCCTGGTGTCGTCCTCGGGCACCCGCCTGCGCGCCTTCCACGCCGAGCACGGCGACGTGATCTTCAAGCCGCTCGACGGCATGGGCGGCGCCGGCATCTTCCGCGTCAAGATTGATGCCCTGAACCTCGGTTCCATCATCGAGACCCTGACCGAGAACGGCGCCCGCACCATCATGGCCCAGAAGTACATCCCGGCCATCGTCAAGGGCGACAAGCGGGTGCTGGTCATCGACGGCAAACCGGTGCCGTTCGTGCTGGCGCGCATCCCGCAGGGCGGCGAAGTGCGCGGCAACCTGGCCGCCGGCGGCGTCGGCGTGGCCCAGCCGATCTCGGCGCGCGAGCGCGAGATCGCGGAAGCCCTCGGCCCCACACTGGCCGAGCGTGGCCTGTTGCTGGTAGGATTGGATGTGATCGGCGATTTCCTGACCGAGGTGAATGTCACCAGCCCCACCTGTTTCCAGGAGATCCACGACCAGACCGGCTTCGACGTGGCGGCGATGTTCATCGATGCCGTCGAGCGGGCAGCTGACAGGAAATGACATGGTAGGCATTCTGCTGATGACCCACGCTCCGCTGGGACAGGCATTCATCGCGGCGGTCGCGCACGTATTCCGCGGCCCGACCGAACGCTTCGAGGCGATCGACGTGACCGCGGACCAGGATACGAAAGAGGTCAACCGCCTCGCGCACGAAGCCATCTGTCGCCTGGACGAGGGCGACGGCGTGCTGGTCATCACCGATATCAAGGGCGGCACGCCGTCCAATTGCTGCAATGCGCTGGCCGAGGCGGGCCGCGTCGAAGTCATCGCCGGCATCAGCCTGCCGATGCTGCTGCGCGCCATCACTTATCGCCGCGACACGCTCGACGTCGTTGTCGAGATGGCGCTGGCGGGCGCCCAGAACGGCGCGGTCAGGGTCGACAACCGGATCCGCGTAGGTAGCTGAATTCTTACTAAAACGAGAACATGATTCAACAGGAACTCGAGATCATCAACAAACTGGGCCTGCATGCCCGCGCCTCCGCCAAATTCACCCAACTGGCCGCGAAGTACAAGAGCGACGTCTGGCTCACCCGTAACGCGCGCCGCATCAACGCCAAGTCCATCATGGGCGTGATGATGCTGGCCGCCGGCAAGGGCGCCAAGGTGACGCTGGAAGCCGACGGCCCGGACGAACAGGATTGCATCGCCGCCCTGACGGCACTGATCAACGACAAGTTCGGCGAAGGCGAGTAATGCCGGATACCCGAGGCGGCCGCTTCCCTCCAGGAATATCGATGGCATCGTTCACACTGCATGGCATACCGGTTTCGCGCGGGATCTCGATCGGACGCGCGCACCTGCTCACGCCGGCGGCGCTGGACGTCAAGCACTACCTGGTGCCGGAAGAGCAGGTCGAGGCCGAGGTCAAGCGCCTGCGGGACGCGATCGCCGAGGTGCACCGCAACCTGCAGGACCTGTGGACCGAGCTGCCGAAGGACGCCCCGACCGAACTGGGCGCCTTCATCGACGTCCACGTGCTGATCCTGTCGGATCCGATGATCTCCGAAGCCCCGCTCGACATCATCCGCACCCGCCACTACAACGCCGAATGGGCGCTGGTGACCCAGATCGACGAGCTGTCGGCGCAGTTCGACGAGATCGAGGACGAATACCTCCGCGAACGCAAGCAGGACATCCAGCAGGTCGCCGAGCGGGTGCTGAAGGTCCTGATGGGCACCGCGCTGGACGTGCCGCCGGCCAAGCCGGCCGGCGAGGACGAGTTCCAGCCGCAGATGATCGTGGTCGCCCACGATATCTCGCCGGCCGACATGCTGGCCTTCCGCGACCGTTCCTTCGTCGGCTTCGTCACCGACGTCGGCGGCCAGAACTCGCACACCGCGATCGTCGCGCGCAGCCTCGACATCCCGGCGGCGGTCGGCATGAGCCAGGCTTCGCGCCTGGTCGAGCAGGACGACTGGGTGATCGTCGACGGCGACGCCGGCGTCGTGATCTGCAATCCGAGCGCGCTGGTGATGGAGCAGTACCGCGCGCGCCAGGCCGCGCTGCTGAAGGCCCGCAAGCGCCTGCTGAAGCTGAAGAAGACGCCGGCGATCACCAAGGACGGCACCCCGGTCACGCTGCTGGCCAACATCGAGCTGCCGGAAGACTGCGCGCCGGCGCTGGACGCGGGCGCGGCCGGGGTCGGCCTGTTCCGCTCCGAATTCCTGTTCATGGGACGCGGCGCCCACGGCCTGCGGGTCCCGGACGAGGACGAGCAGTTCGAGCAGTACCGCCAGGCGGTGCTGGCGATGAAGGGCCGCCCGGTCACGATCCGCACCCTGGACGTCGGTGCCGACAAGCCGCTCGACCCGAGCGAGCACACCGCGCTGAATCCGGCCCTGGGTCTGCGCGCGATCCGCTACTGCCTGGCCGAGCCGCAGCTGTTCCTGACCCAGCTGCGCGCGATCCTGCGCGCATCAAGCTTCGGTAAAGTGCGGATCCTGATCCCGATGCTGGCGCATGCCTTCGAGATCGACCAGTCGCTCAGCATGATCGAGCAGGCCAAGCAGCAGCTGCGCGAACAGAACGTCAAGTTCGACGACGGCATCGAGGTCGGCGCCATGATCGAGATCCCGGCCGCCGCGCTGGCGCTGCCGATGTTCGTCAAGCGCATGGATTTCCTGTCGATCGGCACCAACGACCTGATCCAGTACACGCTGGCGATCGACCGCGTCGACTATGAAGTGGCGCACCTGTACAATCCGCTCCACCCGGCGGTGCTGCACCTGATCGCGATGACCATCGAGGCCGGCCGCAAGGCGGGCATCGACGTTGCCGTATGCGGTGAGATGGCGGGCGACACCAAGCTCACCCGCCTGCTGCTCGGCATGGGCCTGCGCGAATTCTCCATGCATCCGGCCCAGCTGCTGGCGGTCAAGCAGGAAATCCTGTCCAGCGACCTGGCCCTGCTGGGCCCACGCACCCGCCGCATCCTGCGCGCGATGGAACCGGCGGCGATCGCCGAGGCCGTCGAGCAGCTGCAAACCCTGTAACCAAGAAGCTCATGGGATCGATTGGAATAGTCTCACCCCAGGCGATGCACTTCGCCGAACCGCTGCGCCTGCAAAGCGGCGCCTCCATCGGCGACTACACGCTGATGTATGAAACCTATGGCACCCTGAACGCCGACAAGTCCAACGCGGTGCTGATCTGCCACGCGCTGAACGCTTCCCACCACGTGGCGGGCCACTACGCGAACGAGCCGAAGAGCGCCGGCTGGTGGGACAATATGGTGGGCCCGGGCAAGCCGGTCGACACCGACCGCTTCTTCGTCATCGGCGTCAACAACCTCGGCTCCTGCTTCGGCTCGACCGGCCCGATGCACGACAATCCGGCCACCGGCAAGCCCTATGGCGCCGCCTTCCCGCTGGTGACGGTGGAAGACTGGGTCGCGGCCCAGGCGCGCCTGGCCGACCGCCTCGGCATCGAACAGTTCGCCGCCGTGATGGGCGGCTCGCTGGGCGGCATGCAGGCGCTGGCCTGGAGCATCATGTTCCCCGAGCGCCTGCGCCATTGCATCGTGATCGCCTCGACGCCCAAGCTGTCGGCCCAGAACATCGCCTTCAACGACGTCGCCCGCACCGCCATCCTGTCCGATCCGGACTACCACGGCGGCGATTTCTACGAACACGGCGTGGTGCCGAAGAACGGCCTGAAAGTGGCGCGCATGGTCGGCCATATCACCTACCTGTCGAACGACGACATGGCGGAAAAATTCGGCCGCAAGCTCCGCAACGCCGCCGAGACCGACGAGTACAAATTCGACTTCGGCGTCGACTTCGAGATCGAGTCCTACCTGCGCTACCAGGGCGACAAGTTCTCGGAATACTTCGACGCCAACACCTACCTGCTGATCACCAAGGCGCTCGACTACTTCGATCCCGCGCGCGAGCACGGCGGCAACCTGGCCAAGGCGCTGGCGAACACCAGGGCCAAGTACCTGATCGCGTCCTTCACCACCGACTGGCGCTTCTCGCCCGAGCGCAGCCGCGAGATCGTCGAGGCCCTGCTGGCGAACCGCCGCAAGGTCAGCTACGCCGAAATCGACGCCCCGCACGGCCACGACGCCTTCCTGCTCGAGGACCCGCGCTACATGAACATCGTGCGCGCCTACTACGACCGGATCTGGGAAGAAAGCACTGCTAGGGACGCCGCATGAAATTCGAAGACCTGAACACCCTGCGCCCCGACCTGGCCTTCATCACCCACTGGGTCAAGGAAGGTTCGCACGTGCTGGACGTCGGCTGCGGCGACGGCGCCATGCTGCGCTACCTGGAGCGCGGCAAGCGCTGCACCGGCTACGGCGTCGAGATCGCCGACGACAAGGTGCTGGAGAGTACGAAGCGCGGCGTCGACGTGATCCAGCACGACATGGAGCAGGGCCTGGACCTGTTCGGCGACGATACCTTCGACATGGTGCTGTGCCTGTCCTCGCTGCAGATGATGCAGCACGTCGAGGCGCGCCTGCGCGACATCGTCCGCGTCGGCAAGGAAGCCATCGTGTCCTTCCCGAACTTTGCCTACTGGCCGCACCGGATGGCGCTGCTGAAGGGCCGCATGCCGGTGTCGCGTTCCCTGCCTTACCAGTGGTTCGACACCCCCAACGTGCGCTACGCCACGATCCACGACTTCAAGGACCTGGCCGAGAAATGCGGGCTGGAAGTGCTGGAGTACGTGGCGCTGGCCGAAGGGCAGGTGGTGTCTTTCCTGCCCAACCTGCGCGGCAGCCTGGCGGTTTTCCGCCTGCGCAAGAAGGATCTGGTCGTTACCTAACAGTGTGCTTTCATATGCTTGTGTATGATGCGCCGTAATGACAGCTATCCGCATCGGAGACGACCATGACCAAGTTCAAGCAAGCAGTGGCCGTGCTGGCCTTGTGCGGCATCGTGCAGGCGGCGCCGGCCCAGGATCGCGGGCAGCAGGGCCAGGTGGTGCAGGACGGCATCGCGGTCAAGCCGCTGAAAGGCGGCGCCCTGCGCGACCTGCTGGCGCCGGAAGGCGCGATGGACCAGCAGGCCGCCCAGCAATACGCGGCGCTGCTGGGCCAGGCCCAGCAGAAGGGGGTGCTGGTGCCGGCCGGCGACCCGCAGGTCAAGCGCCTGCGCGCCATCGCCGAGCGCATCATCCCGCATACCACGCGCTGGAACCAGGATGCCCAGCAGTGGAAATGGCAGGTCAACCTGCTCAAATCGGACCAGGTGAACGCCTTCTGCATGCCGGGCGGCCGCATCGCCTTCTTCACCGGCATCATCGACAAGCTCAAGCTCACCGATGACGAAATCGCCGCCGTGATGGGGCACGAGATCGCCCACGCCCTGCGCGAACACGGGCGCGACCGCCAGGCCAAGGCCACTACCACCGGCCTGGCCACGTCCGCGCTCGGGGCGCTGTTTTCCGCCTGGTCGGGCTACGACGTGCGCGGCCTGGCCAACACCGCGGGCCAGCTCTACGTGCTGAAATTCTCGCGCGACGAAGAGCGCGAAGCCGACCTGGTCGGCCTGGATATTTCGGCTCGCGCCGGCTACGATCCGCGTGCCGGCATCGCCCTGTGGAACAAGATGGCGGCCCTGGACCAGAGCGGCGCGACGATCGACCTGCTGTCCACCCACCCGGGCGGCGCCAACCGCATCCAGCAGATCCAGGATCACATGAACGTGCTGCTGCCGCTGTACGCGCGCAGCAAGGGCACTTCGGTCGACCGCCTGCCGCCTTACCGAAGCAATGTCGCGGTTCGTTAGGAAGGGCCACCAGGCCGAAGCCAATGCCCATGTGCCGCTGCCGGTGCGCGACGGCGTCGCTCCCAGCTACCTGTGGATCACGGAAACCCGCCCCGGCGGCATGCTGGCCTTCCTGAACGAACGCTTCCCCGAGGTCGCCGGCCCGCCCTGGGCAGAGCGGCTGGCGCGCGGCGACGTGGTCGACGCCAGGGGCGAGCGCCTCGACGCCGGCAGCCATGTGCGCCAGGGCATGCGCATCTGGTACTACCGGGAGCTCGAGGAAGAGACGCCGATTCCCTTCGAAGAGAAGATCCTGTTCCGGGACGAGCACCTGCTGGTGGTCGACAAGCCGCACTTCCTGCCGATGATCCCGACCGGGCGCTTCCTGCGCGAGACCCTGCTGGTGCGCCTGAAGCGCGCGCTGGCGCTGCCGCACCTGACGCCGATCCACCGGCTCGACCGCGAAACGGCCGGCATCGTGATTTTCTCGCACAATCTGGAAACACGCGGCACCTACCAGTCGATGTTCCAGAAGAGGACGATCCGCAAGACCTACGAGGCGCTGGCGCCCATGCTGGAGGGACGGGAATTCCCCTTCACCTACCGCAGCCGCATGGTCGACGGCGAAAAATTCTTCGTGATGAAGCAGGAAGAGGGCGAGCCGAATTCGGAGACCGTGGTCGAGCTGATCGAGCGCCGCGGCGCGCTGGCGCGCTACCGCCTGCACCCGCATACGGGCCGCAAGCACCAGCTGCGCCTGCACATGGCCTCGCTGGGCGTGCCGATCCTGAACGACGCCTTCTATCCGGTGGCGCTGCCCTGCAAGGGCGACGACTTCTCGGCGCCCCTGCAACTGCTGGCGCGCAGCATCGCCTTCGAGGATCCGCTCACCGGCCAGGCGCGCAGCTTCGCCAGCGAACGCATGCTGGCGTGGCCGAAGGATTACAGCGCGTAGTCGATGATGAGAGGCGCGTGGTCCGAGAAGCGCTCGTCCTTGTAGATCGAGACGGCATGGGCCTTGGCCGCGATGCCCGGGGTGGCGACGTGGTAGTCGATGCGCCAGCCCACGTTGTTCGCGTAGGCCTGGCCGCGGTTGCTCCACCAGGTGTAATCGACGGCTTCCGGCGCCACCACGCGGTGCACGTCCACCAGGCCGACTTCGTCGAAGATGCGGGTCATCCAGGCGCGCTCTTCCGGCAGGAAGCCGGAATTCTTCATATTGCCCTTCCAGTTCTTGAGGTCGATTTCCTTGTGCGCGATGTTCCAGTCGCCGCAGATGACGACCTCGCGGCCCTCGGCCTTCAGTCCCTGCAGGTGCGGCAGGAATACCTCCATGAAGCGGAACTTGGCTTCCTGGCGCTCGGGTGACGACGAGCCGGACGGGCAGTAGACCGAGATCACGGTCAGGTCGCCGACGTCGCAGCGGGTGTAGCGGCCTTCATTGTCGAATTCGACGCAGCCGAAGCCGATCCTGACGGCATCCGGCTTCATGCGGCTATAGACGCCGGTGCCGGAGTAACCCTTTTTCTCGGCGTAGTGGAAATGGCCGTGGTAGCCGTGCGGCGCAAGGAATTCCTCGGTCATGTCGGCTTGCTGGGCTTTCAATTCCTGCACGCAGATGAAGTCGGCGTTCTGGCCGGCGAGCCAGTTGAAGAAGCCTTTCTTGTGGGCGGAGCGGATACCGTTCAGGTTCGCAGAAATAATTCTTGGCATGGGTCAAAAAGAAAAAGGCAGGCGGGAGTTCAAGGTGGAGAGTGTAACGTGTTTTGATCTGACTCAACATATTGCCGGTGTTTGGCCGCTGGGAAGCATCTTTGTTTACTGTGCATGGATGACTATGCTTGTCGCCATGATTGTTAAGTCCACTGTTTCAACGTGTTAAACTTTCCGATGGAGTCCGCGTCCTGCGGGCGCTTTTCATGCATGCACAGGAGCTTACGTGCTGATCAAGACCGACGACATTCTGTCCGGGAAACACGGAGAAAACAGGCATTTCGTCCGTTTTTATGACAACGACGACATGCTGCTCGACGAAGTCGCGGCTTTCGTCGACCAGGCCCTGGCCGCCGGCGGCAAGGGCATCGTGATCGCCACCGCCGTCCATTGCGAGGCGCTGCGCCGGCGCCTGGATGCCCTCGCGCTCGCGCAAGGCCGCGCCATGCCGCAGCCCGGCCAGCTCTCCTGGCTCGATGCCGAGGCGACGCTGGAAAGCTTCCTGGTCGACGGCTGGCCGGACCGCCGGCGTTTCGACGAGGTGGTCGGCACCCTCGTGCGCGATACCTGCGCCGGCGGCGCCCGCCTGCATGCCTTCGGCGAGATGGTGGCGCTGCTGTGCGCGCGCGGGCATTACGACGCCGCACTGGAGCTCGAGCGCCTGTGGAACGAGCTGGCGCAACGGATCGAGTTCGCCCTGTTCTGCGGCTATCCCTGGAGCCTGTTCCCGTCGAACAAGATGGCACACGCCTTCCAGCAGGTCTGCGCCGAACACGACCACGCCTGCGCCGACGTGGCGATGGACCTGCCGGCTGGCGGCGACGTCGACCCGAAGCTGCTCAGGCTCGAGCAGAAGGTGCGCATGCTGGAAGCCGAAGTGGAGCGCCGCAAGGATACCGAGGCCGTCCTGCGCCAGAGCGAGCGCGAGCTCATGGATTTCGTCGAGAACGCGGCCGAGGGCCTGCACCGGGTCGGCGGCGACGGCACCATCCTGTGGGCCAACCGCGCCGAACTGCAGATGCTCGGCTACCGCTGGGAAGAATACGTCGGCCACCACATCGCCGAATTCCACGTCGACGCGCCCGTCATCGGCAGCATCCTGTGCCGGCTGTCGAGTGGCAAAACCCTGTACGACCAGCCGGCCCGCCTGCGCTGCAAGGATGGCTCGATCCGGCATGTGCTGATCCACTCGAACGGCCACTTCGAAAATGGCGAGCTGCGCTACACGCGCTGCTTCACGCGCGACGCCACCGAAAGGCGCGAGCGCGACCTGGCGCTGGCCCAGCGCGACCGCATGCTGCTCAACGCGCCGGTGGCCGCGGCCCTCCTGGCCGGACCGGACTTCACCTTCCGCCTGGCCAACCGCAGCTATACGGAGCTGGTCGGCCGCAGCGGACTGGAAGGGAAGACCTACCTGGAAGCCTTCCCGGAACTGCGCGACAGCGAGCCCCTGCACCTGCTCGAACAGGTCTACCGCAGCGGCCGGATGGTGCGCGCGGAAGAGATGCGGATCGTCCTGAACGATGCCAACGGCCAGCCGCGCGAACGCTTCCTCAAGTTCAGCCTGGAACCGCACGAGGTAAACGAGGACGACGAGCGCGGCGTGATCCTGGTGGCGGTGGACGTCACCGAGCATGTGCGCAGCCGCCAGCAGATCGAACGCGCCCACGCCGAGCGCGCCGAACTGCTGGCCGAGCTGACCGCCGCCAGCCAGGCCAAGGACGAGTTCCTGGCCATGCTCGGCCACGAGCTGCGCAATCCGCTCTCGCCGATCGTCACCTCGCTGCAGCTGATGCGCCTGCGCGGCGAAGAAGCCGCGCTGCGCGAGCGCGAGATCATCGAACGCCAGGTCGGTCACCTGGTCCGCCTGGTCGACGACCTGATGGACATCTCGCGCGTCACGCGCGGCAAGATCGACCTGAAGTTCGAACACGTCGACATCGCCCAGCCGCTGAACAAGGCGGTCGAAATGGCCAGCCTGCTGCTGGAGCAGCGCCGCCATCGCCTCGACGTCGAGATCGAACCGGGCCTGCGCTGGGAAGGCGATCCGGTGCGGCTGGCGCAGGTGGTCTCGAACCTGCTGACGAACGCGGCGCGCTACACCGAACCGGGCGGCCACGTGCGCCTGACGGCGGCGCGCGAGGGCGCGGGTGAAGGCGAGCCTTGGCTGCGCATCGGCGTGGTCGACAACGGCGTCGGCATGACGCCTGAACTGCGCGCCCAGGTGTTCGGCCTGTTTTTCCAGGGGAAGCGCAACATCGACCGCGCCGAGGGCGGCCTCGGCATCGGCCTGGCGCTGGTCAAGAACATCGTCGAACTCCACGGCGGCAAGGTCGAGGCGCGCAGCGAAGGGAAGGGCAAGGGCAGCGAGTTCGTGGTCCTGCTGCCGCTGCGCACGCCCGGCGCCGACGCCGCGCCCAGCCTGCCGGAGCCGGAGCCGGCGGCGGCGACCGGGCGCAGCCGCATCATGCTGGTCGACGACAACGTCGACGGCGCCGAGACCCTGGCGCGGCTGCTGGCCGCCCACGGCCACGAGGTGAAGGTCTTCCACGAGCCGATCGCGGCGCTGGCCGCGGTACCGGGCTTCCGTCCCGACCTGGCGGTGCTCGACATCGGCCTGCCGGTACTCGACGGCTACGAGCTGGCGCGCCGCATGCGCGCGCTGCTGGACGGCCATCCCTGCCGCATGGTCGCGCTGACCGGCTACGGCCAGGAAGCCGACAAGGCCAGGAGCGGGCAGGCCGGCTTCGAACACCACCTGGTCAAGCCGGTCAATCCCGACCTGGTGGTGCGCCTGGTGAGCTCCGGCCCCGTAGGCCACGGCGCAGGCCCCGGTTAAAATACGGGTTTTATCGTACAGATCAGGGGTAAGTCGTGGACAATCTGCGCCAGCAGTTCATTGCGTTTTCCGTCGAGGCCGAAGTATTGAAGTTCGGCCAGTTCGTTACCAAGGCCGGCCGCCAGTCGCCGTATTTCTTCAACGCGGGCCTGTTCCACGACGGCGCCACGCTGGGCAAGCTGGCCCAGTTCTATGCCCAGACCCTGCTCGATTCCGGCATCGAATTCGACATGCTGTTCGGCCCGGCCTACAAGGGCATCACCCTGGCATCAAGCACCGCGGTGGCGCTGGCGGCGAAGGGCCGCGACACTTCCTTCGCCTACAACCGCAAGGAAGCCAAGGACCACGGCGAGGGCGGCACCATCGTCGGCGCCCAGCTCAAGGGCAAGGTCGTGATCATCGACGACGTGATCTCTGCCGGCACCTCGGTGCGCGAATCGGTGGCCATGATCCGCGCCGCCGGCGCCGAACCCTGCGCCGTGCTGATCGCGCTGGACCGCATGGAGCGCGGTGGCAAGGACGGCGTGCTGTCGCCGCTGTCGGCGGTGCAGGAAGTCAGCCAGAACTACGGCATCCCGGTGATCTCGATCGCCAACCTGTCCGACTTGTTCACTTACCTGTCGGCCGACCCTTCCATGGCCGAGCACAAGGATGCGGTGGCGGCTTATCGCGCGCAGTACGGCGTGGTCTGAGAGGCCAGCCGATGATTCCCGAGCCGGTCCGCCTCGACATTCTCGATCGGCTCAAGCGCGCAGAGGCGGAGCACGACGTCAAGGTGCTGCTGGCGGTCGAATCCGGCAGCAGGGCCTGGGGTTTCGCGTCCCCGAACAGCGACTTCGATGCCCGCTTCATCTACGTCAACCGGCGCGACTGGTATCTGTCGGTCAGCCTTGAAGAGCAGCGCGACGTCATCGAGTATCCGATCGTCGACGAAATCGACATCAACGGCTGGGATCTGCGCAAGGCCCTGCGCCTGTTCTGGAAATCGAATCCGGCCTTCGTCGAATGGATCCAGTCGCCCATCGTCTACAGCGAGTGCGGCGGCTTCGCCCAGGCCGTGCGCGCCATGCTGCCCCAGGTGTATTCCTGCGAGCGCGGAATCCATCATTATCGCAGCATGGCGAAGACCAATTATCGCGGCTACCTGAAGGCCGAGCGGGTCCCGCTGAAGAAGTACTTCTACGTGCTGCGGCCTCTGCTGGCGGTACGCTGGCTCGAAAAATACGGCACCGTGGCGCCGATCGAATTCCAGACCCTGCTGACGCTCATTGCGGACCAGCCGGCGCTCACCGGCGCCATCGATGCCCTATTGGCGCACAAGCGGAAATCACCCGAGATGGGATTGTCGCCGCAGATCCCCGAGATCCACGGCTTCATCGAACGCGAGCTGGAACGGCTGGAAGCGTTGAAGCCGGCGCGGCACGAGCGCCAGGAAATGGTCTCCGGGCTGTCGCGCCTGTTCCGTGCCACGGTCGACGAGGCATGGCGGGCATGAATGCGCATCGCTGCCTGGGCCGGCTGGGCGGGGCTGCTGCGGCTGCACTCCTGGGCCTGGCATTCGCGCTGCCGGCCCGCGCCGCCGGACAGGAGTCGGCGGCGCCTTATCCCTGCGCGGGCGTGACGGCCTGGAGGATGGCCCATCCCGACGATACCTACCAGGCCATGGTCCGGCGCGACGCCGCGCGTACGCTTGCCGATCCCGAATTGCGCGCCGAACTGGACGAGCGCTTCTCGCGCGACCAGGACGCGCGCATCGCGTGGATGGCCAGGCGCTGGGATCGGCAGCTTGGCCGCGCGGTGACGCTGTCCGACCGAAACAACCTGCGCTGGCTGCGCGAACTGGTCGCCGGCAAGGGATTCCCCACCGCGGCCCAGGTCGGCGAAGTGGGCGTCAACCGCGCCTGGCTCCTGATGCAGCACATGGACGACGATCCGCAGTTCCAGGCATCGCTCCTGCCGACGCTGGAACAGCGCTTTGCGGACCATGAGCTGAGCGGCGATGACCTGGCCCGCTTCACCGACCGCATCCTGAAAGCGCAAGGCAAGCCGCAGCGCTACGGCACCCAGTTCTCGCCGGAAGAGATGGGAGGCGAACACTTCGGCCTGCCCGACGAGGCGAGCGTGCGCGAGGTCGAGGCCCACCGGCGCGACCTCGGCGTCATGCCGCTGGCGGACTACGCCTGCATGATGCGCGTGGCCCGCATCGGACATCCCTGAGCCGGACAGGTTTCATGCCGCCGCAGCGGCCGGCGCCTGCGCCTGCGTAAAATGCGCCACCTGGTCGGCCAGCGCCTTCTGGAAGGCCGGGCGCGCCATGCAACGGTCGCGGTAGGCCCGCACGCGCGCGTAGCGTTCCACCATCTCCATGTCGTCCAGCAGGCGCAGCACGGTCGTCATCAGGATGTCGGCCGCGCTGAAGCTCTCCGCCAGCCATTCCCGGCCATCGAGCCAGTCGTCGAGGTCGCGCAGGCGCTTGTCCACCATCGCTTCCGCCGAGGGACGGGCACCCGCCGCCCAGGCTTCGCCAGCGGAAAACACCACCAGGCTGACGAGGTTGCCGACATAGGGCTCGACCGAGTTCAGCGCCGCGAACATCCATGCCGTCACCCGCGCCCGCTCGTCCGCGTCGCGCGGCAGCAGGACGGGGTGCTGCTGCCCCAGGTGCAGCAGGATCGCGCCGGTCTCGAACAGGGTCAGGCCGCCATCCTGCAGTACCGGAATCTGGCTGAAGGGCTGCTCGCGGCGGTAGGCGGGCGTGGCCGCGTCCTGGAATTCGAGCGCGCGCAGCAGGTAGGGCAGGCCGGCTTCCTCCAGCGCCCAGCGGACGCGCAAATCGCGCACATAGCCGATGGCGAACGGCGGCACGCTGCGGAAAGTGGTCAGGGTGATCATTTCGTCTCCTCCTTGTCATGGGATGGGAGCAGAATACGTGAGACCATAATATGTTCAAGAACATAATGTCGGAGACACGCCATGCCCTACAGCAGCGAGCACAAGGCCCAGACCCGCGAGCGCATCGTCCATGCCGCGCGCAGGCTGTTCAACCGCCACGGCTTCGAGCAGGTATCGATCGACCGCGTGATGCTCGAGGCCGGCCTGACGCGCGGCGGCTTCTATCACCACTTCGGCAGCAAGGACGAGCTGTATGCGGAGGCCGTCGCCAGCTTCAGCAGCTGCAATCCCTTCAAGCCCGATTTCAGCAACAGCCCGCCGCCCGAACCGGCGCAGCTGGCGCGCATGCTGATCGACGTCTACCTGAGCGACGAGGTGTTCGACAACCCCGACCACCACTGCCCGCTGTACGCGCTGCCGGGCGACGTGGCGCGCGCCGGGCTGTCGCCGCAGAAGGCCTATACGCAGCTGATCCGCAACCTGACCGCGGTGTATGCGGCGGCGCTGGCCGGGGTGCCGGATGGCGAGCAGCGGGCCCAGGCCATCGTGTCGCTGTGCGTGGGCGGGATGGTGCTGGCGCGGACGACCGACGATGCGGGCTTGCAGCGTTCGCTGCGCGGCGCGGCGCGGGCGCAGGCGCTGATCTTGCTGGGCGCGGGGGCGCCGGAGCTCAGTCGTCGACCTTGAGCACCGTGAAAGCGATGTTTTTCAACGCAGCACCGGGCCGCCAGGGTGGATTGATGACCGAAATGTCGTGGATGCCCATGCGGCCGAAATCCTCAAGCGAGTAGGTCCAGCCGACCACTTTCGGATCGTCGCGGTAGAGCTTCTGGTAGCGCTCTTCCTGGCCCAGCGTCACATAATCCGCGCGTACGCCGAGCGCTTTCAGGTAGGCCTGTTCCTTGACCGAGTCGCCCTTGATCGATGCGTTGATCTGATCGATCAGCGCCTGGCGTTCCTTCGGCGGCATCGCGGCGAGCGTCTTTTTCGTGGCTTCGTCGAAGTTGAAGCTGGTGCTGCTCAAGCCGCCGTGCAGGCCGATGACGGCGAAGTTGCTGACCACCTTGTGCTGCCCTGCAGGGAACACATAGTTGGCGCAGGACGACATGCAATACTCCAGCACCTTGACGTCGAGCTTATGGTCGCGGACCCATTGGCCCAGCGCCAAGCCTTGAGTAGTCGGCCCGCCCTCGCTACGAATCGCCAGCCGGGCCGGCTTTTCCTTCAGGCTGTCGTACAGGGCAAACAGCTTTGCATTTGCCTGTTCGTCGAGTGGCCCCACGTAATTCAGTTCATCGTGGTCGAGATAGACCTGGGTGGAGGTGGCGTCTGCGGCGCAGGCCAGGAAAGAGACGAGCAGGAGCGGCAGAAATCCGGAGCGGGCAGGATGGCGCATCGATGGCTTCGCAGAGAAATGGAACATCGATTATAGGCAGGCACGATCCGGCCAAGGCTCACCACATCTCACGCAACAGGCATAAAAAAACCGGGGGGCCCCCGGTTTTTTACAAGGTCAAAACTTCTGAAAAATCAGGCAGCCAGCTTTTTCTTCAGCAGCTCGGTCACCTGGGCCGGATTCGCCTTGCCCTTGGACGCCTTCATGCATTGGCCGATCAGCGCGTTGATCGCCGCTTCCTTGCCGGCGCGGTACTGCTCGACCGATTTCGCATTGTTGGCCAGGACTTCGTCGACGATGGCTTCGATCGCGCCGGTGTCCGAGATCTGCTTCAGGCCTTCACGCTCGATGATGGCGTCGGCAAGCTGCTCGTCTTCCGACTCCGCTTCCCACATCAGGCTGAACACCTTCTTGGCGGCGTTATTCGAGATCGTACCGTCGGCGATGCGCTTCAGCAGCAGGGCCAGCTGCGAGGCCTCGACCGGCGAGGCGGCGATGTCGAGGTCGGCGCGGTTCAGGGCCGAGGAGACATCGCCCATCATCCAGTTGGCGGCGGCCTTGGCGTTCTCCTTGCCGGCCTTGGCCACCACGGCTTCGTAATAGCTCGCCATGCCCTGCGAGGAGGTCAGGATCAGCGCATCGTACTCGGGCAGGCCGTAGTCCTTGATGAAGCGGTCGCGCATCGCGCCCGGCAGTTCCGGCATGTCGGCCTTCACACGCTCGATCCAGTCCTGCGCGATCACCAGCGGCGGCAAGTCCGGGTCCGGGAAGTAGCGGTAGTCCTGCGCGTCTTCCTTGCTGCGCATCTGGCGGGTTTCCTTCCTGTCCGGGTCCCACAGGCGGGTCGCCTGCACGACCTTGCCGCCGTCTTCGATCAGTTCGATCTGGCGCCGCACTTCGTAGTGGATCGCCTCTTCCATGAAGCGGAAGGAGTTCAGGTTCTTGATCTCGCAGCGGGTGCCGAATTCCTTCTGGCCGACCGGGCGCACCGAGACGTTGACGTCGCAGCGGAAGGAGCCTTCCTGCATATTGCCGTCGCAGACGCCCAGCCACATCACCAGCGAGTGCAGGGCCTTGGCGTAGGCGACCGCCTCGTTCGCGCTGCGCATCTCCGGCTCGGAGACGATCTCCAGCAGCGGCGTGCCGGCGCGGTTCAGGTCGATGCCGCTCATGCCGGCATAGTCCTCGTGC
Source organism: Massilia sp. 05N420 (assembly GCF_056397205.1). Classification (NCBI taxonomy): domain Bacteria; kingdom Pseudomonadati; phylum Pseudomonadota; class Betaproteobacteria; order Burkholderiales; family Oxalobacteraceae; genus Massilia; species Massilia sp. 05N420. Next base: position 4,805 of record NZ_JBFTMX010000051.1, on the reverse strand, counting down.
AGCGATTTGCCGGCGTCTTCCTCGAGGTGGGCCCGGGTCAGGTTGACGGTCTTCGTCACCATCTTGCCGTCCTTCTCGTAGGCGAAGCTGATGGTGCCGCCCTGGACCACCGGGTCCTCGAACTGGCTGATCTGGTAGCCCTTCGGCAGGTCGGGGTAGAAGTAGTTCTTGCGCGCGAAAACGGAGCGCGGGGCGATTTTGGCGCCGACCGCCAGGCCGAAGCGGATCGCGCGCTCGACGGCGCCGCGGTTCAGTACCGGCAGCACGCCCGGCAGCGCCAGGTCGACCGGGCTGGCCTGGGTGTTGGCCTCGGCGCCGAACTGGATCGAGCTGCCGCTGAAGATTTTCGAATTGGTCGTGAGCTGGACGTGGTTCTCAAGACCGATGACGACTTCCCATTGCATGTTCTTCTCCTTATACGCCTTCAGGCGCGCGCGCGTGCCAATCGGTCGCTTGCTGGTACTGGTGCGCGATGTTCAGCAGTTTGGCTTCGCTGAAGTAGTTGCCGATGATTTGCAGGCCGACCGGGCGCTTGGCGTTCCGCATTGCTCCTTCCTTGCCTTGGCCGAAACCGCATGGGATCGACATGCCGGGCAGGCCGGCCAGACTGGTCGACAGGGTGAAGATGTCGGCCAGGTAGTTGGCGACCGGGTCGTTCGATTTCGAACCCAGGTCCCAGGCCACGGTCGGGGCCACCGGGCCCATGATGACGTCGCACTTGTCCTTGAAGGCGGCCTGGAAGTCGTCCGCGATCAGGCGGCGGATCTTCTGCGCCTGCACGTAGTAGGCGTCGTAGTAGCCGTGGCACAGCACGTAGGTGCCGACCATGATGCGGCGCTGGACTTCCTTGCCGAAGCCTTCCGCGCGGGTCTTCTTGTACATGTCCTGCAGGTCGGTGTACGCCGGCGTGCGGTAGCCGTAGCGGACGCCGTCGAAGCGCGACAGGTTGCTCGAGGCCTCCGCCGGCGCGATGATGTAGTAGACCGGGATCGACAGCGAAGTCTTCGGCAGCGAGATCTCGACCAGGGTCGCGCCCAGTTTCACGAACTCGTCGAGTGCGGCGCGAACGCTGCTCTCGACGTCTGCGGCCAGGCCTTCGCCGAAGTATTCCTTCGGTACGCCGATGCGCAGGCCGGTCAAGGGCTTGTTCAGGTCGCGGGTGAAGTCTTCGCGCGCATTGCCCTGCTCGGGCGTGAGGCTGGTCGAGTCGCGCTCGTCGAAGCCGACCATCTCGTTCAGCAGCAGGGCGCAGTCCTCGGCGGTGCGTGCCATCGGGCCGCCCTGGTCGAGCGAGGAGGCGAAGGCGATCATGCCGAAGCGCGACACGCGGCCATAGGTCGGCTTGATGCCGGTGATGCCGCAGAAGGCGGCCGGCTGGCGGATCGAGCCGCCGGTGTCGGTGCCGGTCGCGGCCGGCGCCAGGCGCGCGGCGATCGCGGCGGCAGAACCGCCCGAGGAGCCGCCCGGCACGGCCAGCGTATCCCAGGGATTCTGGACCGCGCCGAAGGCCGAGTTCTCATTGGCCGAGCCCATCGCGAATTCGTCGCAGTTCAGCTTGCCCAGCGTGACCATGCCGGCGTCGCCGAACTTCGTGACCACGGTCGCGTCGAAGGGACTGACGTAGTTGCCCAGCATTTTCGAGGCGGCGGTCGAGCGCCAGCCGCGGGTAACGAAGATGTCCTTGTGCGCGATCGGGATGCCGGTCAGCGGGCCGGCCGAGCCTTCCGCGAAGCGCGCGTCGGCGGCCTTGGCCTGGGCCAGGGACAGATCGGCGTCGACGTGCAGGAAGGCGTTGTGCTTGCTCGCGGCGATGCGGTCGAGGTAGTGCCGGGTCAGCTCGGTGGACGAGATCTGTTTCGAATGCAGGAGCCTGGACAGCTCCGAGAGAGTCTTGTTATGCATGATTCTTTGATCCCAGCTTGGTTTATTCGATCACTTTCGGCACCAGGTACAGGCCGTCCTGGGTCTTCGGTGCAGGCGCCTGGTAGTCGGCGCGGCGGTCTTCTTCGGTCACCACGTCTTCGCGCAAACGCAGCGGCAGCGCGAGCACGGTGGCGAGGGGCTGCGACAGCGGCTCGACGCCGGTGGTATCGACGGCCTGCATCTGCTCGGCCAGGGCAAAGATGCCGTTCAGTTCATTCAGGGCGACCTCTGCGTGAGCGTCGTCCATATCGAGCTGGGCCAGGTTGGCGATCCGTTTTACGTCTGAAAGAGTCAGGGACATGGCTTAAGGCGCGGCTCGGCGCCGCGTTGAAAGATGGTTGTGCGAATAATGAAATTTGGTCAACGGCTTGCTAAAGCTGATAAAAGCTTTCTAATGCCGTCGATCTCGCAGGCTGATATAGGCGCGAATCCACCCGTTTTTCAGCGTTTAAACGGCAAATTATAAGGTAGAATGGCGGGCTAATGCGTTCTCCGGCGCCGAAAGCAGGCGGGCCGCGCATGAAAGCCCGCGGTGCGGATTCATCAATCGCGGCGAGGATTCCCCGATTAATGTTTGGGATCTCGATAAATCGAGGTCCGCTTTAGGCGCACTTGGATGCGCATCAGGACACACATGTTTGGTTTTGTTACGCAGTTATTTTCGAACGATCTGGCGATCGACCTGGGTACCGCGAATACCCTGATCTACGTCCGCGGCCAGGGCATCGTCCTGGATGAGCCGTCGGTCGTCGCGATCCGCCAGGAAGGCGGCCCGAACGGCAAGAAGACGATCCAGGCGGTCGGCAAGGAAGCGAAACAGATGCTGGGCAAGGTTCCCGGCAATATCGAAGCGATCCGTCCGATGAAAGATGGCGTGATCGCCGACTTCACCGTCACCGAGCAGATGCTCAAGCAGTTCATCCGCATGGTGCACGACTCCAAGTTCCTGCGCCCGTCGCCGCGCATCATCATCTGCGTTCCCTGCGGTTCGACCCAGGTCGAGCGCCGCGCGATCCGCGAATCGGCGCTGGGCGCCGGCGCCCGCCAGGTCTACCTGATCGAAGAGCCGATGGCGGCCGCGATCGGCGCCGGCCTGCCGGTGTCCGAGGCGACCGGTTCGATGGTGGTCGACATCGGCGGCGGCACCACCGAGGTCGGCATCATCTCGCTGGGCGGCATGGTCTACAAGGGTTCGGTGCGCGTGGGCGGCGACAAGTTCGACGAAGCGATCGTCAACTACATCCGCCGCAACTACGGCATGCTGATCGGCGAACAGACCGCGGAGTCGATCAAGAAGGCCATCGGTTCGGCCTTCCCGGGTTCCGAAGTCAAGGAAATGGAAGTCAAGGGCCGCAATCTGTCGGAAGGCATCCCGCGTTCCTTCACCATCTCGAGCAACGAGATCCTGGAAGCCCTGACCGACCCGCTGAACAACATCGTCTCCGCCGTCAAGAACGCGCTCGAGATGGCGCCGCCCGAGCTGGGCGCCGACATCGCCGAGAAGGGCATGATGCTGACCGGCGGCGGCGCGCTGCTGCGCGACCTCGACCGCCTGCTGATGGAAGAAACCGGCCTGCCGGTGCTGGTCGCGGAAGATCCGCTGACCTGCGTGGTGCGCGGTTCGGGCATGGCGCTCGAGCGCATGGACAAGCTGGGCTCGATCTTCTCCTACGAATGATCGGCTGGTAAGGACGTGGGCGGACAGGACGCGCGATCCCGTGCGTCCTGTCTGCGTTTTTGCGTCATATTAGTGTGTCTTCACGTCGGCGTCCGGCGGCATTCCGCGGGCGCCCTCATTATTGGAAGTCATGGAATACAGTCCTCCGCCGCTCTTCAAGCAAGGCGCTCCCGCCAGAGTCAAGGTGACGGTGTTCGCTCTCCTCTCGGTCGCACTGCTTGTCGTCGACGCGCGGTTTCATGCGCTCACCGCCGTGCGCCAGGTGGCCGCCACGGTCCTTTATCCTTTCCAGATGGTTGCCCTGATGCCGCGCGACGCGCTGAGCAATATGGGCAGCTATTTCTCCTCGATCTCCGCCTTGCAGAAGGAAGTGCGCGACCTGCAGAGCCAGCAGGTGGCGATGGCCCAGGCGATGCAGCAGGCCCAGCTCCAGACGGCCGAGAACGGCCACCTGCGCCGCCTGCTGGACGCCCGCGAACACCTGCCGGTGCGCACGATGATGAGCGAGATCCTGTACGACGCGCGCGACCCGGCGATCCGCCGCGTGGTGCTCGACCGCGGCGCGCGCAACGGCGTCAAGCTCGGCCTGCCCGTGATCGATAATGCCGGCGTGGTCGGCCAGGTCACGCGCGTGTTCCCCTTCACTTCCGAAGTCACCCTGCTGACCGACAGGGAGCAGGCGATTCCGGTGCAGGTGCTGAGGAACGGCCTGCGCAGCGTCGCCTACGGCCGCGGCCAGTCCGGCATGCTGGACCTGCGCTTCGTGGCGCCGAACGCCGACATCCAGGTCGGCGACGTGCTGGTCACCTCGGGCCTGGACGGCATGTATCCGGCCGGCCTGGCGGTCGCCAAGGTCAGCCAGGTGGAGAGCGTGGCCCAGGGCGCCTTCGGACGCGTGGTATGCCAGCCGCTGGCCGGCATCGACCGCCACCGCCAGCTCTTGATCGTGATGTCCGACGAGCCCGCGCAGCCGCGTCCGCCCGCGGAAGCGCCGAAAAGCAACGGCAACTCCTCGCGCCGCAACCTGCCGAAGATGGATCCGATCCCGCTGCCGCCGCTGCGGCCGCAGCCGCTGCCGCCGGCCCAGCAGCCTGCCGCCGCGCCTGCCGGCACCGCAGCCGCCGCAACGGCCGGCGCGGGCCGCCCGAACGCCGCCGCGGCAACGCCGGCCGCGCCCGGTGCTGCAAGGCCGACGCTGCCGGCT
>NZ_JBFTMX010000050.1:0-36460 GCF_056397205.1 Massilia sp. 05N420 | reverse complement strand
CGGTGCCGCCGGCGGGCTCGGCGGCGCCGGCCGCGCGCCTGGCCGGCAGCGGCTCGGCCGCCAGCCGCGCCGCCAGCTTCTCCTCGAAGCCGGACGACAGCTCGGGCGTGGCTTCGGCGCGCAGCAGGTCGCCGATACGGTGGAAGGTATCCCAGGCTTGCTGGCCCTCCGGCCCGCCCAGCGCGGCCATGGCCAGCTCCTGGTCGGCATCCGGGGTTTCGCCGTCCATCAGGGCGGAGATGTATTCGCGGTTTTTTTTGTTCGTGTCCATCTTGGTTCCATCTCGTCGGAGTCAGATCCTCATTCAAGAGCGCATGACGCTCCACGCTGCATCGCTACCTACCGACGTTTGTCAGCCGGAATATCGAGCAAGGGCCTCAATTTCTCGGCAATCACTTCGCGCGCCCGGAATATCCGGCTACGCACCGTACCGATTGGACACGCCATCACTTCGGAGATTTCCTCGTAGCTCAAGCCTTCGATTTCGCGCAGGACGATCGCGGTCCGCAGTTCCAGCGGCAGCGCCTCCATTGCGGCATTCACCGTGAACGCGATCTGCTTGCTGGCCAGGACGGACTCTGGTGTATTAATGTCTCGCAAGCTGTCTGCGTCGTCAAATCCTTCCGCACGTTCGGCGTCGGCTTCCGTCGAGGTCGGTGCCCTCCTGCCTTGCGTGACGAGAAAATTTTTTGCCGTATTAATTCCTATCCGGTACAGCCAGGTATAAAACGCGGAATCTCCGCGGAAATGGCGCAGTGCGCGAAAGGCCTTGATAAAGGTTTCCTGCACCACGTCTTCCGCTTCTGCCGGATCGTGCACGAGGCGCGACACCAGGCGCATCAGCCGGCGCTGGTATTTGGACACCAGCAGGTCGAACGCCCGGCGATCGCCAGCCTGGACGCGCTCTACCAGCAGTTGATCACACTCGCGCTCGGTTGTCACTGAACGTCCTTGTTGCTTAAGAGTTGGCCCGCTGCAATAAGTTCATTGGCGCCGCCCGATCGCCAGCACCGCCACCGACAGCGCCCGCCAGGTGCCCGGCCCGACACTGTCGCGCCACACCGGCAGGACGTGCACGCGGGAACCTTCATCCCTGAAGCGCAGCAGCATCAACAGCGGCCAGACGACGGAGCCCGGCAACAAGGCCACGCCCAACTGGGGTGCGGCCGGCTTGCGCAGCCCTTGTTGTACCGTCAGGACCACCTCGCCAGTTCCAGAAATATCAATCCGGTGCGTCTTTGCCCGGCCCGACCCGGCATGCAACAGCACGGCGCCGGAAGCTGCCAGCACGAGGGCCTGCAGCATGCCGGCGTGGAAGCGTGCGGGCGTGGTCAGGCCCACCGCGAAGGCCGCGGCGAACAGGGACAGGCCGGCGCCGAACAGCAGGCATCGATGGATGCGCGACGGCCTGACGATGGCGGATACCGCTATCGACATGGGCGATCAGCTAAGGATGGATGGGAACGCCGAGATGACAAAAAGCCCATCTCCTTGGACAGGAGATGGGCTTTTTTGGTTCAACCTGGATGGAGTCGGTCAGACCTTGGCGAAGACCAGGGTACCGTTGGTACCGCCGAAACCGAAGGAGTTCTTCACCGCGTAATCGATCTTCATTTCGCGCGCCGTGTTGGCGCAGAAGTCCAGGTCGCATTCCGGATCCTGGTTGAAGATGTTGATCGTCGGTGGCGAAACCTGGTTGTGGATCGCCAGCACGGTGAACACGGACTCGAGGCCGCCGGCGCCGCCCAGCAGGTGGCCGGTCATCGACTTGGTCGAGTTGACCACCAGCTTGCCGGCGTGGTCGCCGAAGGTGCGCTTGATGCCCTTCACTTCAGCGACGTCGCCGACCGGGGTCGAGGTGCCGTGCGCATTCACGTAATGCACCTGGTCGGGGTTGATGCCGGCGTAGTTCATTGCCGACACCATGCAGCGCGAGGCGCCACTGCCGTCCTCGAGCGGAGCGGTGATGTGGTTGGCATCCGCGCTCATGCCGAAGCCGACGACTTCCGCGTAGATCTTCGCGCCGCGGGCCTTGGCGTGTTCGTACTCTTCGAGCACCATCACGCCGGCGCCCTCGCCGAGCACGAAGCCGTCGCGGTCGCGGTCCCAGGGACGCGAAGCGGTAGCCGGATCGTCATTGCGCGACGACAGCGCACGAGCCGAGGCGAAGCCGCCCAGACCCAGCGGCGAGACGGTCGACTCGGCACCGCCGGCGATCATCACGTCGGCATCGCCGTACTCGATCAGGCGCGCTGCCGCGCCGATGCAGTGCAGGCCGGTGGTGCAGGCGGTGACGATCGCCAGGTTCGGGCCGCGCAGGCCGAACTTGATCGACAGGTCGCCCGAGATCATGTTGATGATCGAGGCCGGCACGAAGAACGGCGAGATGCGGCGCGGGCCGCGGCTGTCGTACTCTTCCTTGGTCGCTTCGATCAGCGGCAGACCGCCGATGCCCGAACCCACCATCACGCCGATGCGGTCGGCGTTCTGCTCGGTGACTTCGATACCCGAATCCTGCAACGCCTGGATACCCGCGGCCATGCCGAAATGGATAAAGGTATCCATATGGCGGCCTTCCTTGCCGGGCAGGTAGTCCTCGACGTTGAAGTTCTTCACTTCGCCCGCGAAACGGGTCGAAAAAGGCGTTGCGTCGAACCGGGTGATGTTGCCGATACCCGATTTTCCGGCCAGGGCGCTTTCCCACGCTTCGGCAATGGTGTTACCGATCGGGGAAATGCAACCCAGGCCAGTTACGACGACACGACGGTTGCGTGAACTCAAGCGTATCTCCTGAATTACTGAAAGCTTAGGCCTTGACGTGCGCTTGTGCGTACTCGATGGCTTGACGAACGGTGGTGATCTTCTCGGCCTGCTCGTCCGGGATTTCCATTTCGAATTCGTCTTCCAGTGCCATCACCAGTTCAACGGTGTCCAGCGAATCAGCGCCGAGGTCGTCAACGAACGAGGAATCGATTTTGATGTCTGCTTCGGCAACGCCCAGTTGCTCAGCGACGATTTTTTTAACGCGTTGTTCGATATCCGACATGTTATGGCTCCATTAGGTATGTGTTTCGGAAAGTGCGCGCATTTTATCAGGGTTTGCGCGTTGAAAAACTATTTTCAGCGTTTGACGCTAATTCGGCTGAAACTACTGCTAAAAGATGAGATCTGGCTTAATTCATGTACATGCCGCCGTTCACGTGCAGGGTCGTGCCCGTGATGTAAGCAGCTTGCGGACCTGCCAGGAATGCCACCGCGTGGGCGATGTCTTCCGGGCTGCCCAGGCGGCCCAGCGGAATCTGGCCCAGCAGGGCTTCGTGCTGGGATTCGCCCAGGGCCTTGGTCATGTCGGTATCGATGAAGCCCGGCGCCACGCTGTTGACGGTGATGTTGCGGCTGCCGATCTCGCGCGCCAGCGCGCGGCCCATGCCTTCCACGCCGGCCTTGGCGGCCGCGTAGTTCATCTGGCCCGGATTGCCGCTCGAAGCGACCACCGAAGTGATGTTGATGATGCGGCCCTGCTTCGCCTTCATCATGCCGCGCAGCACGGCGCGCGACAGGCGGCCGACGGCGGTGAGGTTGGTGGCGATCACGCTGTCCCACTCCTCGTCCTTCATGCGCATCGCCAGGTTGTCCTGGGTGATGCCGGCATTGTTGACCAGGATGCCGATGCTGCCGACGTTCTTGCTGACCTCGTCGATCAGGGCCGCGCACTGGGCGGCGTCGGTGACGTTCAGCACCATGCCTTTGCCGCCGAATTCGGACAGGTAGGCGGTGATGGCTTCGGCGCCGGCTTCGGTGGTGGCGGTGCCGACCACTTTCGCACCCTGGCGCGCCAGTTCGAGGGCGATGGCCTTGCCGATGCCGCGCGATGCGCCGGTAACGAGGGCGACTTGGTTTTGCAGATTCATGCTAATCCTTGGCTTTGATTGCTCTTATTCGGGCTCTGACCCCGTGGTTTCACTGTGCCTTGATTGCTGCCAGCACGCGCTCCAGCGACTCCTGGTCGACCAGGGCTTCGCCGGCCAGCACCGGGTCGATGCGCTTGGCCATGCCGATCAGGGTCTTGCTCGGCGCGCACTCGATCACCTGGGTCACGCCGTCCGCCGCCATCTTCTGCATGGTCTCGACCCAGCGCACCGCGCCGGCGGCCTGGCGCACCAGGGCGTCCTTGATCGCGGCAGGATCGTGCAGGATAGCGACGTCGACGTTATTGATCAAGTCGATCCGGGGCGCATGGAAAGTCAGGTTCGCCATGTAGTCGCGCAGGCGGTCGGAAGCCGGCTTCAGCAGCGAGGAGTGGAAAGGCGCCGACACCGACAGCTTCATGGCGCGCTTGGCGCCCTTGGCCTTGGCGATGTCGCAGGCGCGCTCGACCGCGGCGGTGTGGCCGGCGATCACGATCTGGGTCGGCTCGTTGAAGTTCACGGCTTCGACGACTTCACCCGCATTTAAAGCCCCGCCTTCGGCTTCGGCGCAGACTTCGCGCACCACATCGGCCTGCAGGCCGAGGATGACGGCCATGCCGCCCTGCCCCACCGGCACCGCGTCCTGCATCGACTGCGCGCGGAAGCGCACCAGCGGCACCGCGTCCTTGAAATCGATCACGCCCGCGGCCACCAGGGCCGAGTACTCGCCCAGGCTGTGGCCGGCGACGACGCTCGGGACCGGGCCGCCGGCCGCGATCCAGGCACGGTACACGGCCACGGCCGCGGTCAGCATCACCGGCTGGGTGTTGGTGGTCAGGTCCAGTTCTTCCTTCGGGCCTTCGGCGATCAGCTTGCCGAGGTCCTGGCCCAGGGCTTCCGAAGCTTCGGCGACGGTCTGTTCGACGACCGGATTGCCGGCGAAGCCGTTCAGCATGCCGACGGCCTGGGCGCCCTGGCCCGTGAACAGGAATGCGAATTTGCTCATTAAGGAGTCCTCCTCTTTGTTTTTATCGTGCTTACATGCGGGCCAGGACAGCGCCCCAGGTAAAGCCGCCGCCCACGCCTTCCATCAGGATGTTGTGGCCGGACTTGATGCGGCCGTCGCGCACCGCCTGGTCGAGCGCCAGCGGGATCGATGCGGCCGAGGTATTGCCGTGTTCGTTGACGGTCACGACCATCTTTTCAAGCGGCAGGCCGAGCTTCTTGGCGGTGCCGTTCATGATGCGGATGTTGGCCTGGTGCGGGATCAGCCAGTCGATTTCCGAGGCCGGCATCTTCGCATGCTCGAGGGCCTCGTTGGCGACCTTTTCCAGCACCGTCACGGCCAGCTTGAACACCGCCTGGCCATCCATGTACAGGTATTTCTGACCGGAGATCGCGGCACTGGCCGGATTCGTCGGGCCGCACAGGATGTCGCCGTGGCTGCCGTCGGCATGCAGCTTGACCGCGAGCACGCCCGGCTCTTCGGAAGCCGTCATCACCACCGCGCCGGCGCCGTCGCCGAACAGCACGCAGGTGCCGCGGTCGTTGAAGTCGAGGATGCGCGAGAACACTTCTGTGCCGATCACCAGCACGTTCTTCGCATTGCCGGCCTTGATGAAGGCGTCGGCGGTCGACAGCGCGTAGACGAAGCCGCTGCAGACGGCGGCCACGTCGAATGCGGCGCCGTTGTTGCGGATGCCCAGCTTGTCCTGCACGATGCAGGCCGTGCTCGGGAAGTTGCCGTAGAAATCGGGGGTCGAGGTGGCGACGATGATCAGGTCGATCTGCTCGGGCGTCAGACCGGCCGCCTCGAGGGCCTTGTGGGCCGCCTTCACGCCCAGGTCGGACGCGCTTTCGTCGGCGGCCGCATAGTGGCGCGCCGAGATGCCGCTGCGCGACACGATCCACTCGTCCGAGGTCTCGATGCCCTTGGCGCCCAGTTGGGCGGCCAGGTCGTGGTTGGTGACGCGCTGGGCCGGCAGATAGCTGCCGGTACCGATGATTTTGCTATACACAGTCATTATTAGCCCTGCTGAATGGTGGAGCCTGGCGCTTGCGGGTCAGGAGTGCGTGGCATCAGCTCGGTGATCATCGCCGACAACTGTTCCTGCACATTGTTTTGAGCCGCATTATAGGCCCGTTTAATTGCCCACTCGAAAGCAAATGCATTTGCACCGCCGTGGCTCTTGAACACCAGGCCCTTCAGGCCCAGCAGGCCGGCACCGTTATAGCTCTCCGGGTTCAGCTTCTTCAGCGACTTGCGGGCCAGCAGCGCGCCCAGCTTGGACATCGTGGTTTCCATCAAGGTAGCCTTGAAGAAGCGCGACAGGCCTTCGACCGCCTTCAGAGTCACGTTGCCGACGAAGCCGTCGCAGACGATCACGTCGACCGTGCCCTTGAAGATGTCGTTGCCTTCGACGTTGCCGTGGAAATTCAGGATGCCGCGCTCATGGTCGGCGCGCAGCAGTGCGGCGGTCGCCTTGACCGCTTCGGTGCCCTTGATTTCCTCGGTGCCCACGTTGAGCAGGCCGATACTGGGACGACGCCCTTCCATGGCCTCGAACAGCACGGCGCCCATGATGGCGAACTGGTGCAGGTGATGGGGTTCGCAGTCGACGTTGGCGCCCAGGTCCAGCATATAGGTCGGACTGCCCTTCTGGTTCGGCATGATCGAGCAGATCGCCGGGCGATCGACGTCGGCCATGGTCTTGAGGACGTAGCGCGAGATCGCCATCAGGGCACCGGTATTGCCGGCCGAGACGCAGACGTCGGCCTTGCCGTCCTTGACCAGCTCGATCGCCACGCGCATCGAGGAATCCTTCTTGCGGCGCAGTGCGACCTCGATCGGATCGTCCATCGCCACCACTTCGGTGGCGTGCCTGATGCTCAGGCGCGGGCTGGAGTCGGCGTGATGTTTCTTGAGTTCGGCGCGCACCTGGTCTTCCAGGCCGACCAGGATCAGTTCGGCTTCGGGTTGGTGCTTGAGGAAGGCGAGCGCTGCCGGAATGGTAACTGAGGGGCCGTGATCGCCGCCCATGCAGTCAATGGAGATTGTAATTGTCATTTTTCGGGAAGAACCGCGCTGCCTCAGGGTCGGGCGGCGGCGTGTCCTGGCGCGGCGGCATGCCGGACGGACTCAGCGGGATCGAAAACGACGGCATACACGGCGGACGTGCAACCGGTATCAATATCGCAAAAGAGAAAGCGGCGCCACGCACTCTTCATACGTTGCACCGCTTTCATGGAACAAAACAGCAAGACGCCGATTACTCGTCGTTCTTGGTCTTGATCACTTTGCGACCACGGTAGAAACCGTTCGGGCTGATGTGGTGACGCAGGTGGGTTTCACCGGTGGTCGGCTCGACGGCCAGATTCGGTGCAACCAGGAAATCGTGCGAACGGTGCATGCCGCGCTTCGACGGGGACTTCTTATTCTGCTGAACTGCCATGATGACTCCTAAACATAAGTTCTAAAATTCTAACACAATCGACTTGCAATTACATGCGCATCGAGTATCCCAGCGGCAATAATCTACATTGCCGACATGTTTTAACGCTGCCTACATCTTGCTACCGCTGCCATACTCGACTGCTGCACGCGTTTGACACGTTTTTTGCGCGCCCGAATACCTTCTCGGCATCCACGGCACAAATACTTCCACTATTTTATTCTGATTTGAGGCTCTTCAGTGCCGCGAACGGCGATACCTTTTCGGACTTGATGGAGTCCATCAGCTTGGTATCGGGGCACACCTCATGCTTCGGTGCCTGCGGCAGGGCCAGCAGGGCTTCATCTTCCAGCAACTGCATGATATCGCAGGCATGGCTGCCGACGATCACATCGATGCTTTCATCGTCGAGGATTTCCTCAATCTCGTCCGCATCTTCGTCGTTCTTGCCCAGCACCAGCATGGTCGACGAATCGATGCCGTAGCCGAACGGCGCCAGGCAGCGCTGGCAGACCAGTTGCACGGTGCCGGAGACGGACAGCGTCATCGACGGATAACCCTGCCTGGTCTGGCCGCCCTGGATCGCCCAGGCGATCTGGCCGGACGGGTCGGTGCACTCGGCTGCCAGGCGGGGCATCTCTGCCACCGGCGTGACACCTTCCTTATAGCCGTTGTTCCGACAAAATTCAAAAGCGTCGATGACAAAAGCGCTCATTTGGAAAAGCTTCCCCGGAAAACCTGCGATAATAACAGGCTTCTTCCCGCTCAGTCAAAGAATCCGTGCATTTTGTGAGGTCGCTGTCGGCATGACCGCACAAGTCATCGGATTTGCTTGCCGGGGAGGCCTATCTATTTGTTTTGCTTATGAATATTCGACCGGCCGACATGTTACCAAGTTCCGCTCATTGCCGTGATCCTGTGCGCCTGATCCTCGCTTCCAGCTCCGCTTACCGGCGCGAATTGCTGTCCCGGCTGGGCCTGCCCTTCGAGGCGATCGCACCGGACATCGACGAGACGGCGCTGCCGGGCGAAGCGCCCGAGGAAACCGCCCTGCGCCTGGCGCGCTCGAAGGCCGCCGCCATCGCCGGAAAGCATCCGGGGGCGCTGGTGATCGGCTCGGACCAGGTCGCCACGCTGGACGGCGAACAGATCGGCAAACCGGGCGACCATGCGCGCGCCCTGGCCCAGCTGCAGAAGATGCGCGGACGCCGCGTGACCTTCCACACCGCCCTGTGCCTGTGGGATGGCCGGCTGGCGCCAGAACAGGCGGCCCGGGTCGAGAACGTGCAGGTCTTCGTCACTTTCCGCGACCTGCCCGACCACGAACTCGACGCTTACCTGCGCATCGAGCAGCCCTATGACTGCGCCGGCAGCGCCAAGAACGAAGGACTCGGCATTGCCTTGCTGGAACGCATCGACAGCAGCGACCCGACCGCCCTCACCGGCCTGCCGCTGATCGCCCTGACGGGCATGCTGCGCCGCGCGGGCGTCCGCTTCTTCGAATAATAAATAACAAGAAACCCCATGCCAGGCATTCTCTACCTGATTCCCAATACGCTCGGTCCCACCGAAGCCAATCCCCGCGCCCTGTCCCACGTCCTGCCCGAACAGGTGCAGGACATCACGTCGAAGCTCGAATATTTCGTGGCGGAGAACGCGAAGACGGCGCGTGCCTTTCTGAAACTGGTGGCGATCGACCACCCGCTGGCGCGCCCCCTGCAGGAAATCAAGATCTCGGAACTCAACGTGAACACGCCGCCGACGGCCCTTGCCGCCCTGCTGGCGCCGCTGCTTGAAGGCCATGACGCCGGCCTGGTGTCCGAAGCCGGGGTGCCGGCGGTGGCCGATCCGGGCGCGGACCTGGTCCGCCTGGCCCACCAGCACGGCATCACGGTACGGCCGCTGGTCGGCCCGTCTTCGCTGCTGCTGGCCGTGATGGCGAGCGGCCTGAACGGCCAGAGCTTCGCCTTCAACGGCTACCTGCCGCTTGAACCCGCCCAGCGCACCAAGCGCATCCAGCAGCTGGAACAGCGCTCGCGCGCCGAGAAACAGACCCAACTGCTGATCGAAACGCCCTACCGCAACGCCGCCATGCTGGAAGCCCTGGCCGCCGCCTGCCAGCCGGGCACGCTGATCTGCGTGGCGACCGACCTGTCGCTGCCCAGCGAATCGGTGCGCACCCTGACGGCGGCCAAATGGAAGGCCGCGCTGGCGGCGAACAAGGGGCCGGACTTCCACAAGAAGCCGACCGTGTTCCTGCTGCTGGGACAATGAATAGCTAGAGCGTCGACAAGCCCTCAGGGCAAGGCGGTGCAACGCCGCCATGAGGGTTTGCCGACGCTCTAGTGCTGGCGTGAATCGGCGCCGAGGCCGCGCACCCAATCGAAAGCGGCCAGCTCGATCTCGCGGATCTGCTTGACGGACAGGCCCAGCCTGTCGATGGCGCGCTTCAGGGCGCGGCCGCATTGCTTCCCTTCCAGCTCCTCGGCCACGCTCAGCATGGCGCCATAGTCGCCGCTGCGGTCCAGCAGCGCCGCCCTCACTTCCTGCGAGACGTCGACACGGTTCAGGATGCGGTCCATCGGCAGCGACAGCAGCGCATCCATCAGGGACATGATGCCGACCGTGAAGGCGGTCTCGGCGCCGGYGACGTCGTCCGGGCGCAGGGTCTGGCTCATCAGTTCGAGCAGGCGGCCGCGCGTGGTCGCCATCTGAAGCAGCGGTGAATTCAGTTCGACCCGGCCGTCCGGCGCGCTGTACAGCAGGATCTGCAGCCAGCGCTGCAGCTGGCTGCGGCCGAGCTGGTGCAGGGCCTGGGACACCGATTCGATGTGGCGGTCGGGACCGGCCGCACGGCTGTTCACCAGGCGCAGCAGATTCAGGCTCAGCAGCGCATCGCGCTTGACGGCGGCCTCGATGGCGGCGCTGTCGGCATTCGAGCCGATCAGCTCGAGCAGGCGCAGCACCACCAGTTCGGACGGCGAAATCTTCTTGCCCGACAGGATGGCCGGACGCGCGAAATAATAGCCCTGGAAGTATTCGAAACCGAGCTCGAGGCAGAGGCGGAATTCCTCCACGGTCTCGACCTTCTCGGCTAACAATTTCTGCGGCGCATCGCGCAAGCTGTTGGCCAGGCAAGTCAGCTCTTCCCGGCTGATGCCTTTCAGGTCGACCTTGATCACGTCCACGAGATCGATCAACTTGCTAACCTGCTCGGAATGGCCTATAACATCGTCGAGGGCGAACTTGAAGCCGAGCTCCTTCAACTCCCGCACCCGCGCCAGCACCTCGGCGTTGGGCTCGACGGTTTCGAGAATCTCGAGGATCACGCGGTCAGGCGGCAGGAAGCGGACGAAGTCGCTCTTCAGCACTACTTCGTCGACATTGACGAAGGCGAGCTGGTCTCCCACCACCTGTTCCATGCCCAGCTGCGAAGCGTGGGCGATGACGGTGGCGGTCGCGGCGGCATAATCGGTCAGTTGCGCGTCCTCGTGCTCCGGGGCGGCGCGAAACAGCAGCTCGAACGCAACCAGTCTCTGGTCGCGCCCGAGTATGGGCTGGCGCGCCAGAAAGAATTCATCGGACGGCATGGACGTGACTGCCGTTGCATCCGCGTGCATCGTAAAAACTCCTGAAATCAATTTCGGCACGCAAATGCGAGCCGGAGCCGAGGCAGGGCCCCGGCACCACTTCGACTATACTACAGAGTCGGAGTCTTTACATTTCGACATCGTATCAAATCGTTACGGCGCGGGACTCGGCCGCGAACGCTTAGCTGCCGCTGCCTGGCTTACGTTTATTGCTTCGAGCGGCCGATTTGTTCTGGTCAGCGTAGCGAAATGCGGGCACGCGTTTCTTTGCCGGCGCCTCGGCAGGCTGGGCCGGGCGACCGCCGGCAAGCTCCTTGCCGGGCGCGCCGCCTTCGCGCTTGCGCGGCCCGTCGCCGAAGGGCTGGCCCGGCAGGCGCAGGCTGCCGGCGCCCGACAGCGGGCTGGCGCGGCGGGCATTGCCGACCGGCTTGCGCGGACCGGCCTCGACGCCGCGCGCCAGGGCTGTCCCCGTGACCTGGTTGCCCTTCTCGATGCGGAAGGTGGCGCCGCCGTCCTGRCCCAGCACCTGCACCAGGTAGGGCATGGTCTCGCGCAGGGTCGCTTCCAGCGTGTAGGGAGGATTGAGGATGAACATGCCGCTGCTGTGCATGCCGGTGCCGTCCGGACCCGGCGTCGCCACGGTCAGGGTCACGTGCAGCCACTCCTTGGCCGGCAGGCGCTTCAGGCGATCGGCGAACTGGCGCGATTCCATGCGCTGCAGCACCGGATACCAGACCGCGTAGATGCCGGACGGGAAACGGCCGAGGGCTTCGTCCAGCGCATCGCGCACATGCTTGTAGTCGAGCTTGACTTCATAGGGCGGGTCGATCAGGACCAATGCGCGGCGCGAAGGTGGCGGCAGCAGGGCTTTCATGCCCTGGAAGCCGTCGGCATGGTCGATCAGGATGCGGCGGCCGCGCGCACGCTCGCCCTGCTCCGCCTTGTGCGCTTCCAGCTTGCGGAAATTTTCCACCAGCAGGCGGGTGTCGGCCGGGTGCAGTTCGAACAGGCGCAGGCGATCCTCGGGGCGCGCGACCTGCTCCGCCACATAGGGCGAACCCGGGTAGTAGCGCAACTTGCCGCTCGGGTTCATCCCGCGCACCAGGTTGACGTAATCCGCCAGCGCCGGCGGCAGGTCGTCGCGCTCCCACAGGCGCGCGATGCCGTCCAGGTATTCCCCGCTCTTCACCGCCTGGGCACTGTCGAGCGCGTACACGCCGGCACCGGAATGGGTGTCGATATAGGTATAGGCCACGTCTTTCTGGTTCATGTACTGGTGCAGCTGCACCTGTATGAAGTGTTTCAGGACGTCGGCGTGGTTACCCGCGTGGAAGGCGTGGCGGTAGCTGAACATGGCAATTCCAAGGATGAGGCAAGAAAGCCGCCATTATCGCCTAGATGCGTGCACCGCCCCAAAATTAAAAAAACCGCAGCGCCTTGTGAGCGCTGCGGCTGCCACCGCGAACAACGGAGGAAACTAATTAAAAGCGTTCAACAAAGCCCTCAGGGCGAGACGCTGCAACGAAGCCAGGAGGGCTTTTGTTGGACGCTATGCGACTTTCTTTTCGTCGAAGAACTGCTCATCCTCGGTCGAGCCATGCAGGGCCGTCGTCGAGCTCTGGTGCTGCTGGATGGTCTGGGTCACGGCATCGAAGTAGCCGGTGCCGACTTCGCGCTGGTGCTTGACCGCGGTGAAGCCCTTCTCGGCGGCGGCGAATTCCGCTTCCTGCAGCTCGACGAAGGCCGACATGCCGCGGCGCGCATAGCCGTGCGCCAGGTTGAACATGCCGTAGTTCAGCGAGTGGAAGCCGGCCAGGGTGATGAACTGGAACTTGTAGCCCATMGCGCCCAGYTCSYKCTGGAACCTGGCGATGGTGGCGTCGTCCAGGTTCTTCTTCCAGTTGAAGGACGGCGAGCAGTTATAAGCCAGCATCTTGCCCGGGAATTTTTCGTGGATGGCTTCGGCGAAGCGCTTGGCGAAGGCCAGGTCCGGCTTGCCGGTCTCGCACCAGACCAGGTCGGCGTAAGGGGCATAGGCCAGGCCGCGCGAGATCGCCTGCTCGACGCCCGGCTTGACCCGGAAAAAGCCCTCGACGGTGCGCTCGCCGGTGCAGAAAGGCTGGTCGTTGGCGTCGACGTCGGAGGTCAGCAGGTCGGCCGCCTCGGCATCGGTACGGGCCACCAGGATGGTCGGGGTGCCCATGACGTCGGCCGCCAGGCGGGCCGCGTTCAGCTTCTCGACGGCTTCGCGGGACGGCACCAGCACCTTGCCGCCCATGTGGCCGCACTTCTTGACAGAAGCGAGCTGGTCTTCGAAGTGGACGCCGGCGGCGCCCGCCTCGATCATCGACTTCATCAATTCGAAGGCGTTCAGCACGCCGCCGAAACCGGCTTCGGCATCGGCCACGATCGGTGCGAAGTAATCGATGTCGTCCTTGCCTTCCGACCACTGGATCTGGTCGGCACGCTGGAAGGTATTATTGATGCGCTTGACGACCATCGGCACCGAGTTGGCCGGATACAGCGACTGGTCCGGATACATCTCGCCGGCCAGGTTGGCATCGCCCGCCACCTGCCAGCCGGACAGGTAGATCGCCTTCAGGCCGGCTTTCACCTGCTGCATGGCCTGGTTGCCGGTCAGCGCGCCCAGGGCGTTGACGTAAGGCTCGTTATTGATCAGGTCCCACAGCTTCTCGGCGCCGCGGCGCGCCAGCGTGTGATCGATCTGCACCGAGCCGCGCAGGCGGACGACGTCCTCGGCCGTGTAATTGCGGACCACATTCTTCCAGCGCGGATTGGTCTCCCATTCCTGCTTGAGGGCGGCGATTTGCTGTTCACGAGTTGCCATGCTGTTCTCCCGATGATGAATGATGAAAGCTGAGTTGGTAGGAAGCTTCGTTACCGATATCTTAGGCCTGCTTGTGCGCAGCACCAATAGTCTTATATAAGACACAGGATTATTTTTATTTCCTTATTTATCAACCGCTTATATATTCGATTTCATGATACGAAAACAAATTTCTCAAACTGGAAGCTGGTGAGCCTGTATTTTTTGTGCAATTTTCATATCCGCGAACAGGATTTCGTATCATGAAAAATCGGTGTCGAACATGGGCAGCGGCAGCCAGACCGGCAGCGGTTCGTCGACCACGCCGGCCCCGGTACCGGAACCGCAAAGCATCGCCCTGCTGCAGCCTTTAATTTCCCGTCAATATATTTGTTACATAGGCTGAGTTAGCTGATTAACAGAGACCATCGCCCACTCCCCCTACGCTGGGTTCGCGGACTCATCCGTACCGCCGGCCCGTTCGCAGGACGCGAAGTGCAGGCACCCGCGATACAAGGCAAAGGAGAAAGTAAGTGAATACGCTCCGAAAGACGCTGCTTTCATCACTGCTGGCGCTGGACGCCGTCGCCTCGGCCCAGGCCGGGACGCTGGAATACCAGGGCGTCACCTTCACGTCGTCCTGGACGGACAAGGTGCTGACCCTCGAAATCGACGCCGCCCACCGCACCGGAGACTGGGCCAGCGCCACCACCATCGGCGCCCTGCAACTGAAGGACATCGGCCGCTTCGACAACGTGACCCTGACCTCGGCCCCCGGCGGCGCGGCCAGCTGGACGCTGTCGAGCAACGAGCTGAACGCGAACGGCTGCGCCGGCGGCGCCCATATCGGCGCCAGCCTGTGCTTCTCGGGCGACCGCGTCGCGCTGTCGGACGACATGGTCTTCAAGTTCACTTTCAACGGCGGCGCCACCGACTTTTCCTCGCCTCACGTGAAGGTCAACTTCTACGGCGGCGATGGCGGCCACAAGGTCGGCAGCCTGCTGTCGGAGAATATTCCGCTGGCTCCGGTGCCGGAGCCGCAGACCCACGCGATGATGCTGGGTGGCTTGGCGGTGATGGGGGCGATGGCGCGGCGGCGCAGGACCAGGCGTTAAGGTCAACTTGGGTTCCCGCCTTCGCGGGAACGACGGTGCAAGCGCCAACAAAAAAACGCCCTGCCCGGTTACCCGGACAGGGCGTTTTCACATCCTGCGCAGCAGATTACTTGGCCAGCTCCACCGTCGGCTCCTCGCCGAAGGTCAGCTCGCTGCCGTTGACGCCCACGTGGATCGTGTCCTTCGGCCCGAAGCGGCCGGACAGGATCGCCTTCGACAGCGGATTCTCGATCTGCTGCTGGATCGCGCGCTTGAGCGGACGGGCGCCGTACACCGGGTCGAAGCCGGCTTCCGCGATCTTCTGCAGGGCGGCCTCGCTGATGTCCAGGCGCATCTCCATCTTCTCGAGGCGCTGTTCCAGGCCGGCCAGCTGGATCCTGGCGATCGCACCGATGTTCTTCTCGTCGAGGGCGTGGAAGACCACGATCTCGTCGATCCGGTTGATGAACTCGGGGCGGAAATGTCCGCGCACCTCGGCCATCACGGCCAGCTTGACCACCGCCGGCTCGTCGGTGTCCATCGACTGGATCTTGTTGGAGCCCAGGTTCGAGGTCATCACGATGACGGTGTTCTTGAAGTCCACCGTGCGGCCCTGGCCATCGGTCATGCGGCCGTCGTCGAGCGCCTGCAGCAGGACGTTGAACACGTCCGGGTGGGCCTTCTCGATCTCGTCGAGCAGGATCACGCTGTAGGGCTTGCGGCGCACGGCTTCGGTCAGGTAGCCGCCCTCTTCATAGCCGACATAGCCCGGCGGCGCGCCGATCAGGCGGGCCACCGAATGCTTCTCCATGAACTCGCTCATGTCGATGCGGATCAGCGAGTCCTCGGTATCGAAGAGGAAGGCGGCCAGTGCCTTGCACAGCTCGGTCTTGCCGACGCCGGTCGGGCCCAGGAACATGAAGGAGCCGTAGGGACGGTTGGGGTCGGCCAGGCCGGCGCGCGAACGGCGGATCGCGTCGGACACGGCTTCGATCGCCTCGTCCTGGCCGACCACGCGCTCGTGCAGCTTCTCTTCGATGTGCAGCAGCTTGTCGCGTTCGCCCTGCATCATGCGCGCCACCGGGATGCCGGTCGCGCGCGAGACCACTTCCGCGATCTCCTCGGCGCCAACTTGCGTGCGCAGCAGGCGCGGCTTGTCGGCATCGGCCTCGGCTTTTTCGCCGGCGGCTTCCGCTTCCTTCAGCTGGCGCTCCAGCTCGGGCAGGCGGCCGTACTGCAGCTCGGACACCTTCTGCCAGTTGCTCTGGCGCTTGGCTTCCTCCATCTGCAGGCGGATCTGCTCGATCTCTTCCTTGATGTGGGTCGTGCCCTGCACCGCGGCTTTCTCGGCCTTGAGGATTTCCTCGTAATCGTTGTACTCGCGCTCCAGGCGGGCGATCTCGTCGTTGATCAGCTCGAGGCGGCGCTGCGAAGCCTCGTCGGTTTCCTTCTTGACGGCTTCGCGCTCGATCTTCAGCTGAATCAGGCGGCGGTCCAGCTTGTCCATCACTTCAGGCTTGGAGTCGATCTCGATCTTGATCTTGGATGCGGCTTCGTCGATCAGGTCGATCGCCTTGTCGGGCAGGAAGCGGTCGGTGATGTAGCGGTGCGACAGCTCGGCCGCGGCGATGATCGCCGGGTCGGTGATCTCGACCTTGTGGTGCAGCTCGTACTTTTCCTGCAGGCCGCGCAGGATGGCGATGGTCGCCTCCACGCTCGGCTCCTCGACCATGATCTTCTGGAAGCGGCGCTCCAGCGCGGCGTCCTTCTCGACGTACTTGCGGTACTCGTCCAGGGTGGTCGCGCCGATGCAGTGCAGCTCGCCGCGCGCCAGCGCCGGCTTCAGCATATTGCCCGCATCCATCGCGCCCTCGGCCTTGCCGGCGCCGACCATGGTGTGGATCTCGTCGATGAAGACGATGGTCATGCCCTCGTCATGCGCGAGTTCCTTCAACACGGACTTCAGGCGTTCCTCGAATTCACCGCGGAACTTGGCGCCCGCCAGCAGGGCCGCCATGTCGAGCGACAGCACGCGCTTGCCCTTCAGCGAATCCGGCACTTCGCCGTTCACGATGCGCTGGGCCAGGCCCTCGACGATGGCGGTCTTGCCGACGCCAGGTTCGCCGATCAGCACCGGATTGTTCTTGGTACGGCGCTGCAGCACCTGGATCGCGCGGCGGATCTCGTCGTCGCGGCCGATCACCGGGTCGAGCTTGCCCAGGCGGGCGCGCTCGGTCAGGTCGAGGGTGTATTTCTTCAGTGCTTCACGCTGGCCTTCGGCATCCTGCGAGTTCACCGAGGCGTCGCCGCCGCGCACGGCGGCGATCGCCGATTCGAGGGCTTTCCTCGCCAGGCCGTGCTCGCGCGCCAGGCGGCCGGCGTCGGACTTGTCCTCGGTCAGCGCCAGCAGCACCATTTCGCTCGACAGGAACTGGTCGCCGCGCTTCTGCGATTCGCGGTCGGCGAGGTTCAGCAGCTGCACCAGTTCGCGCCCGACCTGGACGTCGCCGCCCGTGCCGGACACTTTCGGCAGGCGCTCAAGCAGCCCGCGCAGGGCGTTCGCCAGCGCGCCGACGTTCACGCCGGCGCGCTGCAGCAGCGAGCGCGCACTGCCGTCGTCCTGGTTCAACAGGGCGCTCAGCAGGTGCGCCGGTTCGATGTACTGATTGTCGTTGCCGACCGCCAAGCTCTGGGCATCCGCCAGCGCTTCCTGAAGCTTGGTCGTCAATTTGTCTTGCCGCATATTCTTATCCCCTAGTGGTTGGGTTGGTATTCATAATGGAACCAAGTTAGGGATGAGGCAATGGTTTTTCAAGATGCGAAAAAGCCGGCATCGACGCCGGCTTTTCCGATCCCTGCCGGCGGGCGTTCAATCGGCGATGCGGACTTCCGGTAGTGCCGGGACGGCAGCCAGGTCGCGCACGTTCTTCTGCACCGTAACGATGGCAAACAGGACCAGCACGAAGGACATCGCATAGAAGCCTTTCTCGCTCAAGGTCAGCGCGGCATTCCACAGCCCGGTCGCGAGCAGCAGCATCGACGCCGCCAGCGAGCACCAGCTCAGGCCGAAGTACATGCCGGTCACGGGCAGGCCCTCGGCGCGGTCGCGCACCGACTTCTGCAGCGAGACCGCGGCAAAGCAGCCATACAGTAGCAGCGTGAAGTAATAGCCCTTCTCGTTCAGCTGCATCTGGGCATTCCACAGGCCGATCAGGTAAGCGATCATGCCGACGATCAGCGCGCCCCATGAGGCGCCGACGAAAGCATTGCTCGGACGTGCAGGTAATGGCTGGTGCATGATGTCCTCCGGTCAAAGAAAGTATTAACTTTGCCAGATTGCAATACAGGCACATTGAGCGCAAGCACTGCGCGCGCGGTATCAGGCGATGGCACGCCAGGTAGCAAATCCCGCGATACAGCAGCCAATCGAACCCAGCAAGTGCACAGCCGAGTGCGCCAGCGCCCAGCCGTAGTAGCCGCGCTGGAGTAGCACCATCGCCTCGCCGGAAAAGCTGGAAAAGGTGGTCAGGCCGCCAAGGAAGCCGGTAATCGCGAACAGCCGCCATTCCGGCGACAAACCCGGATAGCTGCCGAAGAAGCCGAGCAGCAGGCCGATCAGGTAGCCGCCGACCAGGTTGGCGGCCAGGGTGCCAAGCTGTATGTGTGAGTGCAATTGCCCAAGGAAAATAGTCAGCCCCCACCGCAACCAGGCGCCCAGTGCGGCGCCAAGACCAACCGCCACCCAGCTCATCGGTCAGCCCACTTCGCTTTGGCGGCGTCGTCGCTGACGCGCGCATCGACCCAGCGCGCACCCTCCGGCGTCTGTTCCTTCTTCCAGAACGGCGCTTCGGTCTTCAGGTAATCCATGATGAATTCGCAGGCGGCAAACGCTTCGCCGCGGTGGGCGCTGCTGACCGCCACCAGCACGATCTGCTCCAGCGGCAGCATCGGGCCGACGCGGTGCACGACCAGCGCGCCGTACAGGGGCCAGCGCGCCCGCGCCTGCGCGACGATCTCCTGCAGCGCGCGTTCGGTCATCTCCGGATAGTGTTCGAGCTCCAGCTCGGCCACCCGGGCGCCGTCGTTCAGGTCACGCACGGTGCCCACAAAAGTCACCACGGCGCCGATGCGCGGATCGCCCGCGCGCAGGCGGGCCACCTCCGCACCGAGGTCGAAATCTTCACGCTGTACCCTGACTTCGTTGAACAACGCCGCCGTCATTTGCCCTCCCGGGCCAGGCGCAGGAACAGCTGTTCGATGCGCGACGCGGTGCGGGCGTCGAGCAGGGCCGGCAGCGCGGCCAGTTCGCGCAGCTGGCTGCCTGCGCCGCTGTCTTTCTGCCCGCCCTTGTGGCCGGACTTCAGCGAGGACTGCAGCACCTCGACCTGCAGTTTGAGGCGTTCGCGGGCGAACTCGGCACCGCTGTCGATGCCGGCGCGGATCTCGGCGCGCAGCAGGTCGTGCAGCAGCTTGTCGCGGTTACGTTCCAGCAACTGGGCGTAGGTTTCGCGCCCCTCATGCATCGCGCGCAAGGCGGCGTCGAAGCGGCTGCGCAGCGTGCGTTCCATATCGGCGTCGAGCGGCGGCAAGGCGTTCCAGCGCGCTTCCCAGTCGCTCGCCGCCGCACCCTCACCTGCCACGGCATGTTCCAGCTCCTGCACCAGGCGCAGCCTGTCGCGCAGCTGGCCGGCCTGGGCCACACCGGCGGCGCGGCGGGCGGCTTCGAGCTTCTGCTGCACCTGCGCCACTGCCGCGTGGTAGCGCTTCTCGACCCGCGCCTCATGGGCGCGCGRCACCGGGCCGATCGCCTGCCATTCGGCCGCGGCATCGCGCAGCAGCTTGCCGGCGGTGGCCGGCGTGACGTCGGCGGCGGCCGCTTCCAGGCGCACGCTGATCGCTTCCTTGGCCGCCTCGTGGGCACGGCGTTCGATGTCCGCCTCGTGCATGCTGTCCTTGCGGCGCCGGAACACTTCGTCGCAGACGGCGCGGAAGCGCTGCCACAGCGCCTGCTCGCTCTTGCGTTCGAGCGGCAAGGTGCGCGCATGCTCCTGCCAGCGCTGCTGCAGGGCGCGCATGATGTCGATCGCGTGGCGGTCGTGCGGGTCGATCGCGGCGGCTTCCTCGATGATCGCCTCGCGGGTCGCCATCTCGCCCTTGCGCTGCTCTTCAAGCGGTCCCTGCAGGATATTCAGGGCATCCGTAAACAGGGCGTCGAGGCGCTTCTTTTCCTTGCGGTCGATGGCACCGAGGTGGCTCCAGGCCAGGCGCAGGCGCTGCACGGTGCCGGCCACGTGTTTCCACTCGGCCTCGCCGGACTCCAGGCGTCCGATCTCGGCATTCGCCTCGTCGATCAGGGCCTGGCCGCGCGCGGCGTTGGCATGACGCTCGTCGGCGAGGTGGCGGAAGTGGGCCGCCGCCGGCGCATAAGCCGCGGTGCAGGCGGCGTCGAAGCGCTCCCACAGGCTTTTCGGGGCGGCGCCGGACAGGCTGTCGAGGGCTTTCCAGCGCTCGCGCATGCTGCCGACCTTCTTCGCCAGTTCGCTCATCGCCAGGTTTTGCGTCGGCAAGGCTTCCACGGTCTTGATCAGTTCTTCGCGCGACACATTGCCGCCCCAGCGCGCCCAGTCGGACAAGCGCTTGAGTTCGGCCCGCACATGGGCCAGGCGGTCGGATTGGGCCGGCGTCAAGCGCATGCCCTTCTCACGCGCTTCCTTCAGCGACTTGTCGAGCTCGGCCGCCGTGCCCAGCGAACCCTGCTGCAGGGCTGCCTCCATCGCATCCATGATGTCGAGGAAATGCTGATCGGCGCCACGACTGCGGCCCGGCTCTTTCGCTTCTTTCGGTTTGGGAGATTCCTTGGGCTCGCGCGGCTTGCGCGCTTCCGGCTGCGGCAGGCTTGCCAGCAGGGCGTCGAAGCGCTGCTGCAGCGCGGCCGCGGCCTCGCGGTGGGCCGACTGCGCCAGTTGAGGCAGGCGATGCCATTCCTTGCGCAGCGCGTCGGCGTTCAGTTCGGTCACCGGCCTGGCCTGCTGCTCGGTAATGAAGGTTTCACGCGCCGCCAGCGCGGCCCGGCCGGCTTCGATTTCATGCAGGCTGGCCTGCAGCTTCTGGGCCTCGAGGCCGAATTCGGCCACCAGGCTGCGCGGCAGCGAGGGATGTTCGGCTGCCTGCAGGGCTTCGGCCTGCTCCCGGGTCAGGGCTTCCAGGCGGGCGGCCAGTTCGTCCGACGGCAGCGGCTCGCCCGGCAGCCGGCGCAGCGCGGCCAGGCGGTCGATCATGGCGCGCTGCAACTGCACCTGGGCTTCCAGGCGCTGGGCCAGCGCGGCGCGCACGCCGGCAAATTCTTCCTGCAGCTCCGGGGCGGCGATGACCGTCCATTTGCGGTCGAGGTCGGCAACATGATTGGGTGTCAGCAACTCGTCCTTGAGCAGTCCGCGTGCCTGCTCCAGCGTCGCTTCGCCGCGCCGCCGTTCCGACTCGCGATGCCGGTGGGCATCCAGGCGCGATTGCATCAGCTTGGCAACCCGGCGGTCGGTATTGCGCATCGCCGTATGGACGCGCTCCAGCAGCTCGGGGCCATGGACGAATTCGGCCGCGGCCAGGCGCAGCTCGGAAAATTCGCATTGGAGGATGAATTCCACCGCGGCGGCCTCGTCGCCCTGGATCCGGCTCAGCTTTTCGGCCTGCAGCGCGCGCTGCGGGGCCGCATTGGAGCCCGACCCCGAGGAGGCCGCCTGTTCCGGTTGCGCCCCCTGTCCAGCCGGCTTGTCGCCGGGCTTGTTGTCGCCCGGCCGCTTGAATAGGAACTCGAACATGATGAAATCGCACTTCCAAAATCGCCATCATAACAAAACCCTGATGGCCTCGCGCCACCGGACTGGCGCGTGCGGTCCGCCGCCCGGCCAGGCTTCAGTGCAGCAGCGACAGCATGGCGTGGCGCCGCCCGAATTCCGGCCCCGGCCCGTCGTGTCCATGCCCGTGCGGCTCGTACAGGGGATGACGGGCATCCACCGCCTCCGGCCGTCCGCGTCCGCGCCTGACCTCCCCGCGGCGCTCGCGGGCGACGGCGTCGTGGGCCAGCATCTGGTTGGCGATCGCGAACCAGGCCTCGCCGCGCACCAGGCTGCGCGCCAGCGGGAACAGTTCGTGTTCCTCGCGCTCGAGGCGGCAGCGCAGGGCCGCGATGCAGCGCTCGACGGCTTCGCAAAAGCCGCCGCGGTCGACACCGCGCGCGCCGGCGTCGACGCAGGCTTCGGCCGCCGCCAGCGAGTCGATGGCGGCCTGGCTGAGCTGTTCGAGGTCGAGCAGCAGGCCGTCGGCGGCCTCGGTGGCGCGGCGCAGGGCCGGCACCAGGAACTTGTCCAGCTTGCGCCAGTGGCAATCGTCCACCACCTGGCGCAGCCCGGCGCACAACCGGGCCGTCTGGGAGGGTATGAGGATGCCGTCATCGTCCGGCAGGGAATGCAGCTCGCGCGCAAGCGACTGCAGCGCCGAGCGAACGGTGGTCTGCTCCACGGACAAGGCAACGAGGGTGTAAGTTGACGTCAGCATTCGGTCTCCGCTCAGTTTTTCGCCGACACAAAGCTCAGCCTGACCGGCAAGGTCGAGCAGGAAGCTTGGATGGGAGGCGTATGTTTTGAACAGGCCTGCAGGAAGGGGTGTCCCCGTATCGTTGTTCATCGGCCTGAAAGAGCACCTAGTGTACGGACGGGTTTTGGAGGCGGGTTTGATCTGGCTCAAACGGCACCCGCCTCTGAACAGCACGGCAGGAAGACTTCAGGCAGCGATACTCTCGGGCAAGAAAAATATCGCGCGCAGCCGCGCCGCCACCTCGTCGGGATCGCTGCGCCCCACCTCGACCGCCGGACAGCCATGCCAGCGTGCGCAGCGCGCCACCGCGGCAGCCAGGTCGCGCAGCAGGCGCTCGCTCGGCCGCACGCCGGGCTCCAGCGCCACCGATTTCAGTTCGAACACGCCGGCCGCGCGGTGCGCCTTGGCGTCGATGCGCCCGATGAGCTGGCCGCGGCGCAGCACCGGCAGCGTGAAATAGCCGTACTGCCGCTTCTCCGCCGGGGTGTAGCACTCGAGACGGTAGTCGAAGCCGAACAGTTCCAGCGCGCGGCGGCGGTCCCAGACGATGGGGTCGAAGGGCGACAGCAAGGTGGTCACGGTCGGATTCAGGCGCCCCGCCGCAGCCTCCTCCAGCAGCGCCGCATGGTCGGGATGCACGAACACCGGATCCTTCCAGCCATCGACGCGGGCGCGCAGCAGCAGGCCCTCGTCCGCCAGCGCCTGCGGCGCCACGTGCGGCGCGCGGGTGCGGTGGTAATCCGGGACCCAGGCCGCCCTGGCCAGCCCCAGCGCCTTCACCGCGCGCAGCACGAATTCGCGCCTGACTTCTTCGATGGCGGGCGCGCGGCTGTCGTCCCAGCCGGGCAGCACGCGCTCGGCCAGGTCGTAGACGCGATGGAAATTCTGGCGCCGCGCCACCATCACCTTGCCGGCTGTGAACAGGGCTTCCAGCGAACGCTTCTCGGGCTTCCACTCCCACCAGCCGCCGCTCTTGCCGTCCGTGCGCTCGAAGTCGGCCGCCCGCGTCGCGCCATTGAGGCGGATGTGCTCGAGTACCCTGTCGACCTGCTCGGCATGCCCCTTCATCCAGGACGCGCCGGACTTCCAGCCCATCGAATGCGGGTCGAGCATGCGGTGGCGGTACAGGCCATAATCCTCGATCGGAACGAAGCAGGCTTCGTGGGCCCAGTATTCGAACAGCTTGCCTTCGGCCAGCAAGGTTTCGAGCCAGACCGGATCGTAGTCGCCCAGGCGGCTCCACAGCACCAGGTAGGGGCTGCGCGCGACCACGCTGATGGTGTCGATCTGCAGCACGCCCATGCGGCGGATGGCGGCCAGCACGTCGTCCCTGGTGGCGCGGGCGCGGCGGGGCTGCAGCATGGCCTGGGCCGCGAGGTGTAGGGCGCGCGCGGCGCCGATGTCAAGAGTAAGTTCGCTCATTCGCCCATTTTATTTGAGCTATTGCCATGTTGCTCATCCGTCGTAGAACTTTTGTCAGCGCCACACTGTCTGCGCTATAGTGAGCGCCCTGGCTCACCCACCTTCCTGTAAGACATCCATGCGGCTGCTGCACACTTCCGACTGGCACCTCGGCCAGACCCTGCACAACTTCGACCGGACCTACGAACACCAGCGCTTCCTCGACTGGCTGCTCGACACCATCGTCGCCGAGCAGGTGGATGCCTTGCTGATCGCGGGCGACATCTTCGACAACTCGAACCCGTCGGCCGCCTCGCAGCGCCAGCTCTACCGCTTCCTGCAGCAGGCGCGCGCCAAGTCGCCGCAGCTCGACATCGTCATCATCGCCGGCAACCACGATTCGCCGGGCCGCCTGGAAGCGCCCGGTCCCCTGCTCGAGGCCCATGGCACCAGGGTGGTCGGCCACGTGCTGCGCGATGCCGAAGGCAGCATCGACGTCGAGCGCATGGTGGTGCCGCTGACCGGCCGCGATGGCGCGGTCAAGGCCTGGTGCGTGGCGATCCCCTTTCTGCGTCCGGGCGACGTGCCGCGCATCGAGGCCGCCGAGCGCGAAGGCGACAATCCTGCCGTCGACGCCTACCTGTCCGGCATCGCCCTGCTCTACCAGCGGGCCTATGAGCTGGCGCGCAGCCGCTGTTCGAACGGCGAGGCCATCCTGGCGATGGGCCACTGCCACATGACCGGCGCCGATTCCTCGCCGGATTCCGAGCGCCGCATCCTGATCGGCGGCACCGAAGCCCTGCCCGCGTCCATGTTCGACCCCAGCATCGCCTACGCCGCCCTGGGCCACCTGCACCTGGCGCAGAAGGTCGGCAAGCAGGACCACCTGCGCTACTGCGGCAGCCCGCTGCCGCTCTCCTTCGCGGAAATCGGCTACCAGCACCAGGTGCTGCGCATCGACCTCGACGGCGGCAAGGCCAAGGACATCGTGCCGCTGCCGGTGCCGCGCGCGGTCGAGCTGCTGCGCGTGCCGGCCCAGCCGGCGCCCCTGAAACAGGTGATCGCGGAACTGGTCGGCCTCGACCTGCCCGAGCTGCCGCTGCACGAACAACCCTACCTGGAAGTCCGCGTGCTGCTGGACGGTCCCGAACCCAGCCTGCGCGCCCAGGTCGAGGCGGCGCTGGAAGGCAAGCCGGTGCGCCTGGCGAAGATCGAGCCGACCCGCAAGGTCGTCACCGCCGCCGGCATCGAGGCCGCCCTCAGCCTCGACCAGCTGGCCCAGCTGCAGCCGGACGACATCTTCAGGCGGCTATGGCAGCAGCGCTTCGGCGACGATGCGCCGGCCGACCAGCTGGCCGCCTTCGCCGAACTGCTCGGTGCCGACGGCCTGGAGGGCGCATGAAGATCCTGCGCATCGGCGGCAAGAACCTGGCCTCGCTGGCCGGCGAATTCGAGGTCGACTTCGACAGGGAACCGCTGGCATCGAGCGGCCTGTTCGCGATCAGCGGCCCGACCGGCGCCGGCAAGAGCACCCTGCTGGACGCCCTCTGCCTGGCCCTGTACGACGCCACGCCGCGCCTGATCAAGGGCCCGCGCGCCGGCAACTTCCTGCCCGACGTCGGCGATGACGTGCTGTCGGTGCAGGACCGCCGGACACTCCTTCGCCGCGGCACCGCCGAAGCCTATGCCGAAGTCGACTTCGTCGGCAACGACGAGGGCCGCTACCGCGCGCGCTGGAGCGTGCGCCGTTCGCGCAACCGCGCCGCCGGCGCCCTGCAGCCCGTCGCCATGAGCCTGCAGCGCCTGCCGGACCTGCAGCCGGTCGGCGGCACCAAGACCGAGGTGCTGGGCGAGATCGAGCGCCGCATCGGCCTCTCCTTCGAACAGTTCACGCGCTCGGTGCTGCTGGCCCAGAACGAGTTCTCGGCATTCCTGCGCACCGACGAGAACGAGCGCGGCGAACTGCTCGAGACCCTGACCGGCAGCACGGTCTACGGCGAGATCTCGCGCCGCGCCTTCGAACGCTGGCGCCAGGAACAGGAAGCGATGCGCCGGCTGAGCTCGCGCCTGCAGGACCAGGCCCCGCTGGCGCCCGCGGAGCGCGAAGCCCTCGAAGAGCAGCATGCCCAGGCCAGCCAGCAACTGGCCGACGTCGACACGCGCCGCGCCGCACTGGAAGAACACCTGCGCTGGCACCAGGAGCTGGCGCGCCTGAAAGCCGCGGAGACCGCCGCCGACGGCCTGCTCGCCGCCGCAAACACCGAGCTGGATGCGGCGGCCGAGCGGCGCCGGCGCCTGGCCACGCTGGACGCGGTGCAGCCGGCGCGCCCGCTGATGGCCGACCTGGCGCGCCTGGCCGACGAGCAGCGCCAGGCCCAGTCTCAGCTGGCGGCCGGCGAACAGGAACTGGCGCGTGCGCTGACGGCCCAGCAGGAAGCCTTGCGCGGCCAGATGGAAGCCGAACGCAAGCTGGAAGCGGCCGAGGATGCCCAGCGCGCCGCCGCACCGCAACTGGACCGCGCCAAGGCCCTGGACGCGACCCTCGACACCCTGGTGCCGGCCCACGCCAAGGCGCGCACGGCGCATGAGGAAGCGGTCGCCGAAGCGCAGAAGGCCGAAGCGGCGCGCCAGGCCAAGACCCAGGAACTGGCCGCCGCCCGCCAGGCCCTGCAGGACACCTCCGCCTGGCTCGAAGCCCAGCACCGGCTGGAAGGCCTGGCCGGCCAGTGGACGCGCTGGGAACAGCGCCTTGCCCAGGCCGAGGATGCCGCGCGCCTCGATGCGCAATCCGCGACCGCGCTGCAGGAAGCCAGGGCCGGTGCCGAACAGGCCGCAGGCGCCGCCCAGCGCACCGCCGTCGCGCTCGAGGCCGCGACCGCGCTGCTGGCCACCCGCGACGCCGCGCGCCGCACGGCCGCCGAGGAACTGGCCGCGATCGACGCCGATGCCCTGCGCGACGAACGCCGCCGCCTGGACGCGCGCCGCGAGCGCCTGGCATCGCTGGAACAGACCTGGAATGCGCTGGGCAGCGCCCGCCAGCGCCTGACCGAACTCGATGCCGGCTCGCAGCAGGCCAATCAGGCCCGCGCCGCCGCCCGGGAAGCGCTGGACGCCGCCCGCGCATCCGGCATCGCCCTCGACGCCCAGGTGGGCCAGGCCGAGCGCCTGCTGAAGGGCGCCCAGCTGGCCTGCGCCGACGGCGTCGAGAGCCTGCGCGCGACCCTGGTCGACGGCGATCCCTGCCCGGTCTGCGGCGCCGAGGACCACCCCTACCGCCACCAGGACGAGCGCCTGCACGCGGTGCTGGCGAACCTGTCCGAGGAACTCGCCGTGCGCCGCCGCGAGCAGCGCGACAACCTGAACCTGCAGGCCGAACAGCGCGCCGCCTTCGAGGCCGCCGGCGACAGGATCGCGCAGCTCGGCCGCGAACGCGAAGGCCTCGCCGCCAGCGTCGCCCAGCTGGAAGAAGAATGGCGCGACAGCGCATTGGCCGCGGAGGCGCCGGAAACGGGCCGCAACGCCTGGTTTGCCGAGCAGTCGGCCCGGCTGCGCGCCGATTTCCAGGTGCTGGAAGCACGCGACCAGGCGCTCGGCCGGGCGCGGCTGGCGCGCGACGCCGCCCAGCAGGCCTGGGACCAGACCAATGCCGAGCATGCCCGGCAACTCGCGGCGGCGCAGCAGGCCCAGGGCCAGCTGGCGAAGCTGGATGCCGACATCGCCGGCCTGGCCGCGCGGCGCGAAGCCGCGGCCGGCAGCTTGTCCGCCCTGCTGGCGGAACTCGATCCGGTATTCAGCGAGGCCTGCGGCGACGGCTGGCAGGACCAGTGGCGCCGCGATCCGGCTGGCTGGCGCAAGGCGCGTGCGGCCCAGGCCGGGGAATGGCTGGAGCGCTCGAACCATCGCTCGCGGCTCACCGCCGGCATCGAGACCCTCGCCGCCGGACAGGCGGGACTGGAGGAACGCGCGGCGCAAGCCCTGCGCCAGCGCGACGCCACGCGCCAGGACTTCGAACGCATCGACGCCGCACTGCGCGAACGCCGCCAGGAACGCGCCCTGCTCTTCGACGGCCGCAAGGCGCTCGAGGTCGAGCAGTCCCTGGCCGCCGCGGCGACGGCGGCGCGCCAGTCGCTGGCGGCCTGCCAGGCGGCCAGCCTGCAGGCGGCCCAGCTCGAGGCGCGGGTGCGCGCCACCCAGACCCAGGCCTTGGGCCGCATCGCCGACCTGCAGGGCGCTTCAAGCGATGCCGCCACCCGCCTGGCGCAGTGGATCGAGGACTTCGCCGGCAGCAGCCCCGAACTGGAGCCGGTGGAGAACGAACAGCAGCTGGCCGCCCTGCTGGCGGTGGGCAGCGCCCGCATCGCCCAGGAGCGCGCCGCCCAGCTCGAACTGGACAGCCGCGCGCGCCAGGCAGCCGCGGTGCTGGCCGAGCGGCGCAGCCAGCGCGAGCAGCACCAGGGCCAGCGGGCCGCCCTGCCAGCGGCGGCCATGCCCGATGCGGCCGAAGCCCTACCGGATGCCGAGGCGCTGGCGCGCCTGCTCGACGGCGTGCAGGCCGAGCGCCGCGCCGTCCACGAAACGGCGGCCGGCCTGGCGGTGCGCATCCGCGAGGACGAGCAGCGCCGCGCACGCGCGCAGTCGATGATGGCCGAGATCGAACGCCAGCGCGCCATCGAGGAACGCTGGGCCAGGATGGCGGAGCTGATCGGCTCGGCCGACGGCAAGAAATTCCGCAACTACGCCCAGCAGTTCACGCTCGATGTCCTGCTCGGCTACGCCAACATCCACCTGTCCCAGCTGGCGCGCCGCTACCGCCTGGAGCGCGTCGCCAGCCAGGCCGGCCCCTCGCTGGCGCTGATGGTGCGCGACCAGGACATGGGCGGCGAGATCCGCTCGGTGAATTCGCTGTCCGGCGGCGAATCCTTCCTGGTCTCGCTGGCCCTGGCGCTGGGCCTGGCCTCGCTGTCGTCGAACCGGGTGAAGGTGGAATCGCTGTTCATCGACGAAGGCTTCGGCAGCCTGGACAGCGATACGCTCGGCGTGGCCATGGATGCGCTGGACACCCTGCAATCGCAGGGCCGCAAGGTGGGCGTGATCTCGCACGTGCAGGAGATGACGGAGCGGATTTCGACCAAGGTGCTGGTGCGGCCGGCTGGCGGGGGTAGCAGCGCAGTCACCGTGCAATGAGGTGTGCAATGAGCGGTGCTAAAATGCGCCACTTTCCTGAGCACGTCGTTCCCGCGAAGGCGGGGACGACGGTCTCAAAGCTAACAATCGAGTCCTTAATCCATCATGTCCAAACCCGCCCGCTTCCTGACCTTCAAGTGCGCCAAATGCGCCAAGCCGGTCAAGGTCACCCTGCAGAAAGTCTCGGCCTGCTCGCATATCCAGCCCTACCAGGGTATCTGCGAATGCGGCGAGATCAAGCGCCACGCCACCGGCAATCCGGATGCCGTGAAGTCCTACGTCGAGTCGAACGAACTCCACTGGCACCATCACCACTGATCGGCCGCCCTTGAACAACGAACGCATCCACTGGATCGAAAACGGCGAAGAGCGGCAGGCAGCGTGGCGCTCGGAGAGCGGCTGGCCGGCGCCGAAGAAGGTCGTGCTGGCCGACGACACCATGAACGCCGACACCGCCTACCGCCTGGCGCTCGAAGGCACCGGCCTGCTGTGGCGCGGCGACTTCCAGAATGCGCGCCAGCTGCTGCAGGCGCTGGTGCGCCGCATCGAGCACAAGGGCAGCCGCAACAAGAGCTCCAAAGCGCGCGCCAAGGCCGCCGCCAAGCCGGCGACGCTCACCGAACAGTTCCACCGCCACCGCCTGGCCCAGCTGCAGCGCGCCCGCACCCTGGCGATGCTGCTGATTCCCTTCGAGGCCGATTATTCGATCCCGCTGCGCCGCGCGCCCGATGTGGTCGAGGCCTGCCTTGAAGCTTATGGCGCCGGCAGTGAAGCCTTCGTCGCCTCCCTGCGCGAACTGCTGGGCGTGATCGGCGCCCACGAATGGCGCAGGAAGGGCGTGTTCATCCCGGCCCTCGACGAGCGCATCCATCCCTGGTACGGCGTGTTCTCGCCGGTGCGCGGCGAATACGTCGAGCTGGTCGCGCAGGCGCCCCTGCCGGCGGGTGCGACGCTGGCCTTCGACATCGGCGCCGGTACCGGCGTGCTGTCGGCGGTGCTGGCGCATCGCGGCCTGCAGGGCGTGATCGCGACCGACATGGACGAGCGCGCGCTCGGCTGCGCGCGCGCCAACGTCGAGCGCCTGGGCCTGCAGGGCCAGGTCGAGGTGGTGAAGGCCGACCTGTTTCCGCAGGGCCGCGCCAAGCTGGTGGTCTGCAATCCGCCCTGGCTGCCGGGCAAGCCGAGTTCCTCGATCGAGTACGCGGTCTACGATCCGGACAGCCGCATGCTGCGCGGCTTCCTGGCGGGCCTGAAGGAGCACCTGCTCGAAGGCGGCGAAGGCTGGCTGATCCTGTCCGACCTGGCCGAGCACCTGGGCCTGCGTTCGCGCGAGCAGCTGCTGGGCTGGATCGCGGACGCCGGCCTGGCGGTCGCGGGCCGCCACGACATCCGCCCCGTGCACCCGAAGGCCAGCGATCCGGACGACCCGCTGGCGGCCGCCCGCATGCGCGAAGTGACCTCACTGTGGCGGATTTGCACTTCTGGCCCGGAAGCGATACAATAGCATTCTCAGACGCGGGGTGGAGCAGTCTGGCAGCTCGTCGGGCTCATAACCCGAAGGTCACAGGTTCAAATCCTGTCCCCGCAACCAAATACTGTACGACAGAAGCCCGACTCTTGAGCCGGGCTTTTGTTTTCTGGGCCAGCGCAGCGCATGAGAGACAAGAAAGACAACGCCACCTTCGACTTGCCGGGCTTCGAGCCGGCCGGCCCGGGCGAGGCCCTTGCTCCCGAACCCAAGCGCCCCGTCCCACGCAGCCGCCGCACCGCGCTCAAGCAGGAACAGATTCCGCTGATGGACCTGGGCGAGGTGGACGCCACCGGCCTGCCGGTCTGGAAGTCCGATCCGGATCTGGATCTGACCGGTTTGCCGGTTTGGAAGCCGGCGGCGTAAGCTACACACGCTGGCACGTCGCTCCCGCGAAAGCGGGAAGCCATTTCGGGCAGTGCCCGGAATGACGGTGCATACTTTGCCGTTCTAATTTTCGTCCTCATCACGCCACGGTCTTATGTCCGACACCTCCTTCGCCTCCCTCCAGCTAGCCCCCCCCTTCCTCGCCAACCTGACCCAGCTCGGCTACCACGACATGACCCCGGTCCAGGCCGCGACCCTGCCGCTGGCGCTGGCCGGGCRCGACCTGATCGCGCAGGCGAAGACCGGCAGCGGCAAGACCGCCGCCTTCGGCATCGGCATGCTGCTCAGGCTGAACCCGGCGCTGTTCGCGGTGCAGGGCCTGGTGATGTGCCCGACGCGCGAGCTGGCCGACCAGGTGGCGAACGAGCTGCGCCGGCTGGCGCGCGGGATCGGCAACGTGAAGGTCGTGGTGCTCACCGGCGGCGTGCCGATGCGGCCGCAGATCGCGACCCTGGAATTCGGCGCCCACATCGTGGTCGGCACCCCGGGCCGCATCCTCGATCACCTGGGCAAGGGCACCCTCGACCTGGCGCGCCTGCGCACCCTGGTGCTGGACGAAGCCGACCGGATGACCGACATGGGCTTCTACGACGACATCGCGGCCATCGTGCGCGCCTGTCCTTCGCATCGCCAGACCCTGCTGTTCTCTGCCACCTACCCGGACGATATCCGCGAAGCCACCGCGCGCTTCCTGAACCAGCCGGAAGAAGTGCTGGTCGAGAGCCGCCACGAACCGGTCCGCATCGCCCAGCGTTTCTATGAGATCGGCTTCGACGGCCGCCTGGAAGCGGCGGCGCGCCTGCTGGCCCACTTCCGCCCGGCGTCGGCCATCCTGTTCTGCAATACCAAGGCGCGCTGCCGCGAGCTGGCCGACTACCTGCGCGAGCAGGGCTGGTCGGCGCGCGCGCTGTACGGCGAGATGGAGCAGCGCGACCGCGACGAGACCCTGGCCCTGTTCGCCAACCGCAGCTGCGCGGTGCTGTGCGCCACC
This sequence comes from Massilia sp. 05N420, assembly GCF_056397205.1. Taxonomy (NCBI): domain Bacteria; kingdom Pseudomonadati; phylum Pseudomonadota; class Betaproteobacteria; order Burkholderiales; family Oxalobacteraceae; genus Massilia; species Massilia sp. 05N420. Next base: position 4,508 of record NZ_JBFTMX010000050.1, on the reverse strand, counting down.
GATGTCGCCGCGCGCGGCATCGACGTCGCCGGCCTGGAAGCCGTGATCAACGTCGACGTCTCGAAGGATCCGGAAGTGCACGTGCACCGGATCGGCCGCACCGGACGCGCGGGCGAATCGGGCGAAGCCCTGACCCTCGCCGCGCCGAACGAAAAGAAATGGGTCAAGCTGATCGAGGAATACCAGCAGCTCGATGCCGAATGGCATCCGCTGGCCGAACTCGGCGACGACACCTACCCCGACGGTCCGGCGCCGATGATGACGCTCGCCATTGCCGGCGGCAAGAAGGACAAGCTGCGTCCCGGCGACCTGCTGGGCGCCCTCACCGGCGACGCCGGCCTCCACAAGGACCAGGTCGGCAAGATCCAGATCGGCGAATTCTTCAGCTACGTGGCGCTGGACCGCAGGATCGCCGAGGACGCTTTCGCGCGCCTGAATGGCGGCAATCCGCTCGGCCCGGAGTTCGGCACTGTCAAGGGCCGCAGCTTCAAGATGCGCTTTATCGAAGTGTGATGCGCGAAGTGTAATGCGCGAAGTCCGATACTGCTGAGTTGTAACCGGGCGTAACAGGCGCGCACGGTTGAGGGCAGCGCGGGGCATCGTCCGCGTAAATCTGGCATGATTTGCTACAAATATGGGTTAGCAAAATGACCAGAACACTCATCATCGGACCCGAGCAGCAGCGCCTCGAAGGCCGCACCGTCAGGGACATCGTCGAGCACGATCCCGCGCAGGTCAACGAGGTCTGGTGCCGCAAGATCTTCCGCCAGCTGCTGCAGTCGCTCGAACTGCAGTACGCGATGCGCATGCCGCACCGGGCGATCACTCCCGACACCGTCGTCTTCCACGACAACGGCGAGCCCTTGCTGATTCCCACCGAACTCGACGACGCCCAGGACGAAGCGGCCGACCTGACCGCGCTGGCGCGGGTGGTGCACTTCGCGATCACGCGCGAGCTGGCGCCCACCGGTCCGCTGCAAGGCCGCGCGCCGGAAGGCTACAGCGATTCCCTGATCACCGCGGTCGACCGCTGCATGTCGAGCGATCCTGCCGAACGCCCGCGCAGCATCGACGAGCTGCGCCACATCCTCGGCATCGTGTCGCTCGGCCCGGCGATGCCGGCGGCGCCGGCCGTCGCGCCGGCGGCCGCGACGATGCCCTTCCGGCCCATCACGCCCTTGCAGCCCGACGCCGATGTGCCGGCGGCCGCCCGCAAGCCCCAGCCGGCCATCCCCGTGCCGGACGACAGCCCGCCCTCCTTCATGCGCGAGGGCGGCGCTACGCGCCTCGGCGGGCTGCCGCGCTGGCAGCGCTGGGCCCTCGCCGGCGGCGGCGGCGCCTTCCTGGTCGCCGTCGCGCTGGCCCTGTTCGCGGAACTGCGCGACTCCGGCTCCTACGACCATATCGTGCTGACCCTGCCGCAGACCGGCGAACAGGCGCATCGGGACGCAGCCTCGGCGCCGCCACCGCTGGCGCAGGCCGAGCCGCATGCGCCGGCTTCCGATGCGACGGCATCGGCACCGGCGCCGGCCGAAGCCGCGGAGCCGGCGCCCGCAGCCATGCCGCCGGCGGCAGTCACGCCGGCGCCCGCCGCCCCCGGCGTCCTTGCCGCACCGGCACAGCCGCAAGCGGGACCTGCCGCTTCCGCCACTTACAAGCTGGCGATCAAGCCCTGGGGCGTGGTCTACGTGGACGGCGTCGACCGCGGCGTCAGCCCGCCGGTCAAGCGCCTGACGCTCACGCCTGGCAAGCACACGATCCGCGTCGCCAACCCGAATTTCCACGACCGCGTGCTCGAAGTCGATACCGGCGCCGGCAGCGGCCAGATCGCCGTCGACTTCAGCGACGCTCCCCGGTGAGCAGACATCCATCCATGACCAAGCAGCGACTCCACCTCCTCGTCCTCGCCACCGCCGGCGCCATGCTGCTCGGCGGCTGCGCCGAGTTCCCGATCTTCGACCAGAAACAGGCCCGCACGCCTTCGCATCCGAAAGCCGCCGCGMCCAAGGCCCCGGCCACAGTGGAGCGCGAGCGCAGCGATACACCGCCGCCGGCGCGCGACAGCGCCGGCCGCATGCGCGACCGCGACGGTGACGGCATCCCCGACGCACCGAAGGAAGCGAACGGCCTGCGCGAAGGCATCCGTTTGTACAACGAGGGAGATTTCAATGGGGCGATCCGGCGCCTGTCGGCGCGCGACGTCAACAACGGCCCGTTGCCGGCGCGGCTGACGGCGCTGAAATACCTGGCCTTCAGCTATTGCGTGACCTCGCGGCCCTCGCTGTGCCGCCAGGCCTTCGACCGGGCGCTGCGCCTGGATCCTTCCTTCGACCTGGCGCCCGGCGAACACGGCCACCCGCTGTGGGGCCCGGTCTTCACCAGGGCCAAGCAGGCTGCCGTAGCGTCGCGCTGAATCAGAAGGGCAGCACCCTGCGCTGCGGCCGGATTTCCTTCTTCAGGAAACCGGCGATCAGCGGATCGGCGACGAAGTCGAGCTTCTCGTAAAAGGCGCGGTTGTGGTCCATCGGCTGCAGCAGCACGCGCGGAATGCCCAGACCCAGGCAGTGCTGTTCGATCTGCTTCATGAGCCATTCGCCGATGCCGCGGCCGCGGTGGGCGTTCAGGACGATCAGGTCGGACACGAAACAGAATTGCGGCGGCGCCAGCTCGAGGCGGGCAATGGCAACCCTCTTCTTTCCCGACTCGACCGTGACCCACTGGACCAGGCCGCCCATTCCGCCGGCATTGGCGGAAGCGGAAGTGTCGCGGTTGCTCCAGCCTGCGTCTTTGCGGAATGCCAGCAAGACCTTGTCGGGCAGCGGAGCGCTCAGGGGGAAGGCGAGAGAAGATTGCATAGGAGAATGTTTGTTAACTGCTCCCAGCTTAGAACGGCTAAACCCGCCACGCGAGCGCGGGAATGTAAAACAATCAGCTTAATTGTAAGTAGATGTTACCAAATGTAATTACAGTATTTACAACAGGCGAGCTTTCCCCATGCACGTCCGCATAAAGAGGTGCTAGCATGCCGGTCTGCCGTTCCGGCCCAGCCCCAACCCTCATCCAGCCCGACACATGCCTCCCCTTCCCCGCTCTTCATTCGATGCGATCGTCGTCGGCACCGGTCCGGGTGGCGCCAGCGTGGCGCGCGAACTCGCCGCCAACGGGGCTTCGGTACTGATGCTGGAACAGGGCGGCGCCGAGCCGCTCGAGGGTACGCTCGGGCAGATGGCGGCCATGGCCGCGGTGCCGGGCAAGGGCGCCTTCATCCACCGCGATGCCTCGCTGCTGGTGCGTGCGATCACCCTGGGCGGTACCTCGGCCATCAATTTCGCCACCGCGGCCCCACCGCCTGCGGCCATGTTCGCGGCCCACGGCATCGACCTGGCGCCGGCGCTCGCGGAGCTGCGCGCCGAGCTGCCGATGGCGCCCCTGCCCGACAGCCTGGTCGGCCCGATGGCGGCGCGCATCATGACGGCGGCGCGGGAGCGCGGCCTGCCCTGGCACAAGCTCGACAAGCTGATCCGCCCGCAAGCCTGCCGCACCGGCTGCTGGCGCTGCGTGACCGGCTGCCCCTACGGCGCCAAGTGGACGGCCCGCGATTTCGTCGACGAGGCCCGGCGTCACGGCGCCGTGCTGCGCGAGCGCGCGCGGGTGGAAAGGGTGCTGGTCGAGGATGGACGCGCGGTGGGCGTGGAAGCCACGATCGCCGGCGAAAGACAGCAGCTGCGCGCCGGCCTCGTGGTGCTGGCCGCCGGCGGCATCGGCAGCCCGCGCCTGCTGCGCGCCTCAGGCTTGCTGGAAAAACCGGCCGCCTTCTTCAGCGACCCGGTGATCGCCGTGATGGGCAGCGTCGACGATATCGACGGTGGCGCCGAAGTGCCGATGGCCGCCGGCGCCAGTTGGCCCGAAGACGGCATCGCGCTGGCCGACCTGACCCTGCCGCAAGCCATGTACCAGGCTTTTGCCCTGCAGGCCGGACGCCTCGACCGCCTGCTGGCGCATCGCCGCACCCTCGGCATCATGGTCAAGATCCGCGACCAGGTCGGCGGCAGGATCGGCCGGCGCTGGGTCGATAAGATCCTGCAGCCGGCCGACCGCGAGAAGTTCGACAAGGGCGTGGCCATCGCGCGCGGCATCCTGGAACAGGCCGGCGCCCATCACGTGTTCGCCAGCCACCACTTCGCCGCCCACCCGGGCGGCAGCCTGCGCATCGGCGAGCGGGTCGATGCCGGGCTGCGGACCGCCACGCCCGGCCTCTACGTCTGCGACGCTTCGGTGATCCCCGAGCCCTGGGGCCTRCCACCGACGCTCACCCTGCTGGCGCTGGGCAAGCGCCTGGGCAAGGAACTGGCGAATTAGAAGGCGCTGTTCGCGTACATGGACGCCCCCTGTTTGCAAGGACTTCTTCAATCGCTGTAGGTAACAGGTAAGGTTACAACCGTACATTCGGACTTTGTGTTGGCTTGAGCCCTGTCCCTGATGGGTTCCGCTGGTCGACCTCCCCAATC
>NZ_JBFTMX010000049.1:0-38214 GCF_056397205.1 Massilia sp. 05N420 | reverse complement strand
GTCTCGGCCAGCACGCCGGGTCGCACGCCGTTCTCGCCGAAGCGGCTGATGACCAGCACCGGCAGGCCGGTTGCCTGCGACAGGCCGTAGTCGGCCGCGACCTTGTCGGCGGCGGCCCGGTAGACGCGCGAGGAAAGGGTGAGAGCGGCGGTGAGATTGCTCAGGGTCTGGTCCGATAAGCGCATTTATTTATTCATGTAAATACTATTTGAATGCGAAAGTTTAGCATGCGAAGTAGTTGCTTTCAATGAGGGAGAACCACAATTTTGTGCGTTGCAATAAATTCTTACAAATCAGCTATCCGGCGCAGCTCGGATGGGGTGAAGAATTCGACGTCGCAGCCTGCCGTCCGCAGCGCCTCGATGGCGGCATAGCCCCAGTGCACGGCGCCGAAGGCCACGCCGGCCTTGCGCGAGGCTTCGGCGTCGGTGCCCTGGTCGCCGATGCAGATCGCCTCGCCGGCGGCGACGCCGCAGCGCTTCAGCACCGCGCGGATGCGGCTGGCCTTGCCGAAGATCGACATCCCGCATTCGAACTGCCTGACCAGGGCGGACAATTCCGGCCCCAGCACGGTGCGCACGTTGTGCTCGGAGTTCGACGACACCACCGTGATCAGCACGCCGTGGTCGGCCAGGTGCCGCAGCGCCTCGGCGACGCCGTCGAACAGCGCGATCGAGCCGGCGCTCTCCTTCATCATCGCCATGAAAGTACGGGAGGCCGCCGGCAGCTTCCAGGCCGGCATGCCGACGTGCTCCATCATCTGCCGCGTGTTGTAGTGGCGCAGGTGAGCGGACTTCTCGATATCGATGCGGCGGAAACCATGACGATCAGCAATCGTGTTGAAAACACTGAGGAAGAAGGGGAAGGAATCGGCCAGGGTGCCGTCGAAGTCGAAGATGGCGAGTCGGTAAGTCATGGGTGCCGCAGCGTGGGATAATTGCCGACTAGACTATACATGATCCCGAGCCCGCCTTGACCACCGTCTTCGTCCTGAAGCTGTGCCTTGTTCCCGCCCTGATCTACCTGGTCACGCTGGCTGGACGGCGCTGGGGACCGAACGCGGCCGGATGGTTGTCGGCACTTCCCATCGTGGCCGGCCCTATCCTGTTGACCATGGCGATCGAGCAGGGTTCCGGCTTCGTGGCGACCGCCGCCGCGCATACCCTGATTGCCGTGATCGCGGTGCTGGTGTTCTGCCTGGCCTACGCCTGGGCTTCCGGCCGCTTCGGCGTTCCCGGCTCGCTGCTGGCGGCGCTGACGGCCTATGCGGCCGCGGTGGCGGGCCTGCAACTGATCGAACTGCCGCTGCTGCCGGGCTTCGTCCTGGTCGTCTTTGTGCTGGCGCTGGCGCCGCGGCTGTTCCCGCGTATGCATGGCGCCGGCGCACGCAGCCCGGTGCAGCCGAACGACCTGCCGCTGCGGATGCTGGCCGGCGCCCTCCTGACCCTGACGGTCACGTATGCCGCCGCCGGCATCGGGCCGCGCCTGAGCGGCTTCTTTGCGATGTTCCCGGTGATGGGGACGATCCTGGTCGGCTTCTCGCATGCCGCATCGGGGCGCGAGTATGCGGTAAATATCCTGCTAGGCATGGTGCGCGGGTATTACGCGTTTGCGACTTTCTGCGTGGTGCTGTCGCTGCTGTTGCGCGGGCAGTCGATCGGGCTGGCGTTTTGCGTGGCGGCCGGGGCGGCGCTGATGGTGCAGGTGGCGAGCCGGCGCGGCCTGGCGGTGCCGATGAGGCGGGGGTGATGCCTGGACTGGATGTCAGCAGCGGAGTTCCCGGAATCGCTGCCGCATCAAGAACAGGCGTGCCTGGACGTCGCGTAATGCGTTCTGTGCGGCTCGCTTTTCTTCGTTTTCCGTGGTGACGAGGTCCTGATCCAGGCGACGGCACTCCTGTTGTGCTACCCAAGGTAGCTTCACTCGTCGGACTTCGACTTCGAACTGTTTATTGCTCATGCCGGTGAGCGGACGTACCATTTCGGCGAACATTTCCCGCTCAAGCTCACGTCGGACATCGGGACCAACTCGCTTTTCCCCGGAAAGTTTGTTGACTCCCCGAGTCGGCTCGACCTCCAGTTTTTCGGCACCCAGGCAGGGTGAATCCGAGTAGGTAAGCTTGCCTTGTTCCTTACATTTGTAGAGCGTCCGCGAAGGCGCGTGCAGAGTCTGCGCCGACGCACCGGTTGCGGTACTCAGCGTATATGTTCCGAAAAGGAATATAGCGACAAATTTCGGTACCCATCCAATGGAGAGCCTGAGCTTATTCGTTTTCACTAAAGGCGCCTTTTAATACGTTTCTTCATAGAACTATATTCCATGGACGCCTGCCGAAAATCCTCACATTTCCACCATATAAAAAGTGATTTGATCGCGAATAATCACAGCTAAATGATGCGTATTGACGGAAGTTACTGAATGTAACGAGTGGCCGTATTCAGCCTTGGTGGGCTATCATTCGCGCCCGCTCGGCAATATCGGCAGCACCTTGCCCGATGAAGGTCGGGTAAGGAATTGCTGAGGATATTACCGATGAAGTTAGGAATGGGAGCAGGTGGGCCGCAACGGACGGTCCAGAAACAGTTTGGCCTGATTAATCTGCTGAAGGCCGGCGCCGCGCAGCTGATCGTCCTGCACCACCTGGCGTTCTATGGCCCGATGGCCGATCAGGCGCGGCCGCTGATGCCGGCGCTGATCGACTGGCTCGACGAATACGGCCGCATCGCCGTGCAGGTATTCCTCGTCGTCGGCGGCTTCCTGGCCGCGAAATCGCTCTCCCCGCAAGCCCATCCCGGCATCGAACATCCTTTCGCCACGATCTGGCGCCGCTATATCAGGCTGGCACTGCCCTTCATGGCGGCGATGCTGCTGGCGATCGGCGCCTCCGCATTGGCCAGCCAATGGATGACCCACGATTCGATCTCGGCGCCGCCGACGCTGTCTCAGCTGAGCGCACATTTTCTGCTGCTGCATGACGTGCTGGGTTATGAGGCCCTGTCTGCAGGCGCCTGGTATGTGGCGATCGATTTTCAGCTGTATGCGCTGGTGACCCTGCTGTTGTGGAGTGCCGGCCGCGTTTCGAACCAGCGGCGCCGGTCCTGGCTGATGCCGGCCGTGGTCGCCATTGGCGTCTGCATCTCCCTGCTGTATTTCAATCGCGATGCCGACTGGGATGTGTGGGCGCCGTATTTCTTCGGCAGCTACGGACTCGGCATGCTGGCATGGTGGGCGAGCGATCCGGCGCGCCGGCCTGGCGAAACCGCCGTGCTGCTGATGGTCATGGTGGTGCCGACGCTGCTGGCATTGAATCTCGAATTCCGCAGCCGGATTGCGGTGGCGCTGGTGGTGGCTTGCGTGCTGTTCCTGTTTGGCCGCATCAGGCTCGCGGATTATCGCGGCCATGGATGGGCGCTCGTGAATCGCATGGCGGCGATCTCGTTTTCGGTCTTCCTCGTCCACTTTCCGGTATGCCTGGTGGTGAATGCGGCGTTTACCCGTTTCGTGTCGGATCAGCCGCATGAGCAGGCGCTCGGGATGCTGGTGGCGTGGATGGCCAGCCTGGCGGCCGGAGCGGCCTTTTACCGCTGGGTGGAAAAGCCCTTGGGCCGGGTGCTGACGAGTTTCATGCAGCCTGCGACGCCTCGGCCATCCCTGTCGATCCAGGCAGGAATGCAGAGCCGGGCCGTTGCCAAGCTGCGGCTTTATCGTTAATCCAAAGGGGATTCATTCCAGCCGGACGGCAATATCGAAGATCCAGGTACGGCGGATTTCGATCACGTCGTACTGGCGCGCCAGCGACGGCGGAAACGCCCCATAGGGAGCCTGGCTGGCGATGATCTTGCGCACTGCGTCGTCGATGCCGGGAACGCCGCTCGACGTCACGAAGGTCACCTTTTCAACGGTCCCGTCGGACCGTACGGCGATCGTCACCGTCGGCCGATTGTGAGCTTGCTTGATGACCTCGCGGATCATCTCGAAGGTCATGTTCTTTTCGATCTTCTGGCTGATCGCCTCGGCGTAAAGGACGAGATCGCGATTCGCATCGGCGCGGCCGAACAGCCAGCCGCGGCGCAGGTTGCTGGCCGAGGGGAGGGTAGAGCGCGATGCCGCATCGCGTTGTGCCGCCTCCTGAGCCAACTGTCTTCCGATCGCCTTGAGGCGCTCTTCGCGTTCGGCTTCCTGCGCGGCCTTGTCACGTAGCGCCTGTTCCCGCCGTGCGGCGTCGGCGCGTTCCTGTTCCAGTTTTTCTGCCGCCAGGCGCGCCTTTTCGCCCTGAGCGGCCTGCTCTTGACGCAATGCTTCCTGGCGTTGTGCTTCCAGCTGCGCCTGTTTCGCCTGTTCTTGCCGAACGGCTTCCTGCCGGGCGGCCTCCTGGCGGGCGCGTTCCTGGCGCTGCAGTTCCAGTTGCGCCTGCTTTGCCTGCTCTTGCCGGATGGCTTCCTTGCGCGCCGCTTCCTGCCGAAGGAGTTCGGCTTTTTCCTGTTCTTGCCGGGCAGCCGCTTCCCGCGCTTTTTCTTCCTGCTTAGCCTGTTCCTGACGCAAAGTTTCGCGTCGCAGACTCTCCTGCCGCGCAAGTTCCTGGCGTTCGGCGTCCAGTCGGGCCGCCTCGTCCTTTGCGGCCCGTTCGGCGCGGGCAGTCTCTGCGCGGAGCAGCTCCTGGCGGCTTGCCTCGCGTTGTGCAGCGGCCATCAATTCGGTTTGCCTCAGGTTTTCAGCAAGCTGCTTCTCCTGTTCGAGTCCGGCCTGATCGAGTGCCGCACGCTCCTGGATCGCCTGTTCAACCGGAGGCTGCGCGACTTCGCGGGTGATGCTTTCGGTTGGCGCTTCGTCGATGTGTGCCGGGGACTGTCGCGGCACAGGGGCCGTCGACAGCTTTGCAAGGGCTTGCTTGTTCACCGTCATGACGGGTTCGACCGCGGATGCAGGCGCCGAGGCCGCAGCCGGCTTGGGATTCGGCAACGGCGTCGCAATCGGCGACGTCGACACCGACGACACCGTGCTGCCGAGCGTGGAGACGTTCTCCGGCGCGAGCACGGGATTGGCTTCCTGGGCGGGCGATTCCGGCCGCGGCGGAAAGACGCTGTTGCGGGCCTGTGCCGGCGCCGGCAATGGCGCGAGCATGACCCGTAAATCGTCGGCGCCGAGCCGCCTTTCTTTCCATGGCAGCTTGAAGCCGGGAAGGCCGAAGGTCTGGCCACCGAAGGTAATGCTGAGTAATAGCGCGTGAAGCAGCACGGCGATCAGTAGCGCCGTGCTCATGCGCCGTTGATCGCTCTGCATAAGAAGGCCGCCGAAGTGCCTGGTGCTGGCTATCGAAAACATGAGCACAGACTATCACAGCGGTATTCTCTATTAATAGAAAAACAAAGAAAGCGTGGTTTCTTTGCCAGTCCAGCGGCACATGGCGAAGCTGAGGCTTGATCGATGAATTCCCGCGACGCCTTTTGTCGCTGCCTTGATGAGAATACCTTCTAGCTTGGAATTTTATTCAATAAATCATGCGCATTGTTCTGATGATCGGCGTCATCCTTTTCTTTTTCTTCCTGCTTTGCGGCGTCTATGCCAGCCTGGCCTCGGTCGCGCGTGGCGCCGGCCGTATCTGTTCCCGCCTGGTAGCGAAACCGGAGCCGGTTGTCGCCGATGCAGCCGGGCGCGATCCGGATGAGGTCGACAAGCTGAAAAGCCTGTTCGAGCTTTACCAGCACGGCGCCTTGACGAAGGAAGAATTCAACCAGCTCAAGCGTCATTTATTTTCCACAATGCAAGTCCAGTCCTGAAGCCCGTAAAACCAGCGTGCTATGATAAAAGTTATGAAAAAGAAAGATAAATTGTCGGCTGGAACAGCAAAACGGGATTCAGACACCGTGCGCGCAGGCGTCGTCATGTCGGCCAGGGAGACGGTGGAACGTTTCGGCAGCGCGAACGCCGAATACATCAAAGGTTATCGCGGTGTCGATAACGAGACCGGCCAAAAACTGGCGAAGGGCCTGGCCGGCATTGCCAAGCACAAGGTCAGTGCAAATCCGGAAGAAGCTGCCAAGAACATCAAGCAGCAGGCCGGTTTTTCGGCCGAAGTGGCGACTACCAGCCGCGATAACGCGGAAGCCATCATCAAGGGCTCGAAACAGCGTACGGTAAGGAGTGACGACCTGCCGCAGTATGGGAAAAACCATAACGTGGTCGACCGGGTCCAGGTTCTCGACGGGCAGATCGTCCAGGGTACCGAAACCCAAATGAAATTCGTCGGTAACCGCAATCAGCTGTTTGCCCGGATCGCCGGCGAAGACGGCAAGTTCGCCCGCTATCGCGGCGTGAAGCTGGAACTGCCGTCCGAACAGTTTGTCGACGCCAAGGCCTATTGCCAGAAACAGGCCGAAAACCTGCGCAAGAATGCCGAGAAGGCCGAGCAGAACGGCAAGCCCGAGGTGGCCGCCAGGTTGCGGCGCGAAGCCGCGAATTACGAGGAACTCGCCGACAACGTCTGCGACAGCGGCCTGACGACGCAAGAGGCTATCTTCTACCGCCAGCATCCGAGGCTCGCCACGGTACGCGACATTGCCAGGACTAGCCACCGGGCCGGCACGCAGGCGGCCAAATACGGCGCCGTTATCGGCGGCAGCGTTTCCCTGCTCAAGAATGCCTTCGCCGTGGCGCAGAACGAGAAGGAATTGCGCGAAGCCGCCGGCGAGATCGCAAAAGACGTCGTCAAGTCCGGCGCCACCGCTTACGGTACGGCTTTCGTCGGCTCGGCAACCAAGGCCCTGATGCAGCAATCCAGCCGCGAAGGCATCCGCGCGCTGGCGAATACCAGTGCTCCTACGCTCGTGGTCAATGTCTGCCTGTCCCTGGGCACGTCGATCGCCAGCTACGTGCGCGGCGAGATAACGGAATCGCAGCTGCTCATGGAAATCGGGGAAAAGGGTACGGGCATGCTGTCGAGCGGCATGTTTGCTGCGCTTGGCCAGGTGGTGGTCCCGATTCCCTTCGTTGGCGCCGCGATCGGCGGAATGGTCGGCTACACCCTGTCCTCGATTTTCTACCAGAGCGCGCTCGACGCGGCAAAAGGGGCGGAGCTGTCGCGCGAACACCTCGCGCGGGTGCGCGCCATCGAAGCCGGTGCGCGGGCGCAGATCGCCGAGGAGCAGGCCGCGCTGGACGCGATGGTGGCCAGCGAGATGCCGCAGCTGCGTCGTGAAACACAGGACCTGTTCCAGGCGGTCGATGCACTTCGCGGCGGCGGCGTCGACGACCTCGCCGCCGCCATCAATCACTACGCGACCTTGCTCGGCAAGCAGTTGCAGTTTGCATCGCAATCGGAATTCGATGCTTTCATGGATTCCGACGAGCCATTGCGGCTGTGAGCGTGGCACGTCAATTCACTTTTTCCAAATGAGCCGGAGGTAATACATGCTGCTGAAGCAGCTTTCTGATGAGGACAAGCGCACTTTCCTTTGCATGGCCGAGCTGTTGAGTCTGTCGGACAAGCCCGTTCTTTGGGGCGGCAAGCGGCGCGAAACGATTGCGGACAATGCCAAATCCGCGAACGTCACGATCCAGCGTGACGAGCATGAAACCCGGATGATGGAAGAACTGGCGTCGATTGCCGCGGACAAGGGAGGCGGCAGTTTCTTCCTCCACAGGCTTTCCGGCACTCCCCTCGGTCGCTCCGATATCGAATCCGAACTGGTCGCGCGGATCAAGCCTCTGCGACTGCACGACGAGGACGACCCGGCCGTGCGCGTCCGGGTGGCAAGCGAAGTACTGCGCGAGATCCTGAAGGACAAGAAAGCGGACATTCCCAGCGCGCCCAAGCTGATGCTGTTCGAACTCATGATGCTCGCCCTGGCGGACGGCAGCATTTCGAATATCCAGTGGCAGCTGCTGGACGAGTTCAGGCATCACTACCAGCTTGAAGACTACATCTTCAACGATCTGCTGGAACGCGCCCGGACCACCTATGTAGAAACCCAGAAGACCCTCGCCATCATTCTCGAATAAGGACAATAACCATGGCCGTTCCCATCATTCTCGGCGCGATTGCGGGCGCCACCGCCCTGTACGGCGTCGTCAAAGGCGCCAGCGGCGCCATCGATCACAGCAATGCGAAAGACATCAATACCACCGCCCAATCGCTGGTCGACGGCGCCAACCGCAGCGTCGAAGAGCAGCGCAAGGCGACGAATACGGTCCTCGAGGACTACGGCACCCGCAAGCTGCGCGCCTTCAATGGGGTCATCGCCGATTTCGTCGACACCTTCGGCAAGCTGAAGAACGTGAAGGCCGTCCACACGCCCGAGCTGGACAAGCTGAACCTGGGCGATTTTTCGAAGATCACGCTGCAGGCGCTGCGCGACGACTATGCGCTGCTCAAGAGCTCGGGCCTCGGCCTGGGTTCGGGGCTGGGCGGCGGCGCGGCGCTGGCGTTCGGCGCCTATAACGGCACGATGCTGCTGGCCACGGCCAGCACCGGCACCGCCATCTCGACCCTGAGCGGCGCGGCGGCAACCAACGCGACCCTGGCCTGGATCGGCGGCGGTTCCCTCGCCGCGGGCGGTGGCGGCATCGCGCTCGGCACGATGGTATTGGGCGGCATCGTAGCCGGCCCGGCCCTGGCCATCTTCGGTCACATCGTCGGCAACAAGGGCGAAGAGGCGCTGAACAATGCCTACAGCAACCTGGAACAGGCCCGTACGATCAAGAAAGAAGCCGAACTCATGTGTTCGAAGCTCGAAGCCATCCAGCGCGTGTCTTCGCTCGCCAACACGACCTTCTCGAAAGTCAGCTCGAAGCTGCGCCGTGCCGTGAGCGACCTGACGAGCACCGTGGAAGCCAGCGGCGTCAATTACGCCAGATATTCGGACGAGGAGCGCGAAGTCGTGTTCCGCTCGGTGAAGTTCGCCCAGCTGGTCAAGGCAATGATCGATACGCCTATCCTCGACGAGAATGGCGCCCTGGTGCTGTCGACCGAAAAGCGTACCGAGGAAATCGCCGCACTGGCTGCCTGACGATGTCCATGCACGATGTCGTCGCTCCGCGCCGCACCTTTCCTTGCACCGGGTGCGGGGCATGCTGCAGGCATGTCGGCCTTGCGGAGGAAACGCGTTTCCTCGACCGCGGCGACGGCACGTGCAGGCATTTCGACGAAGCGGGCAGGTCCTGCGCGATCTATGCGGAGCGCCCGCTGGTTTGCCGCGTCGATCGTTATTACGACGCCCATTATGTCCACCTGGTCGGCTGGGATGAATTCATCGAATTGAATCTCATGGAATGCGCCCGCCTGGCCGCCATGGATGAAGCTACTTCCCCGGACTGAGCAATTTCAACACGTCCATTCCCGTCCCGTATTTCAATTGCTGCCTGTGCCCGGCTTTGGAACGATGGAGCGTGAATAATGCAGCGATTCCTGATTTGTCTTGTCCTGGCGATGCAGGCATTTCCTGTGCTGGCCCAGGATTATCTTCCGCGCGACGTGCAGCGCTTCATGGACCGCCGTGAAAGCTGCGACCAGGTCCGGCGCATCAAGGATGCCGATAGCCGGATCCTCAAGCCCTGCATGGGAACGGACAAGGAGCTTGCGCAGTTGAAGCGCAAATACGCGGCCAATTCGACGATCATGCAGATTCTGAATCAGTTCGAAGCGTCTATCGAAGTGGCTGAGGCGCCGGTTCGGCGCAAATGAAAAAGCCAGCCCCGGGAGGCTGGCTTTTTGCTAAGCAGTGCAGCGATCACAGGATCAAACGTCGATATTCCCCGCCTGCAGCGCATTCGACTCAATAAAGTGACGACGCGGCTCGACCTCATCACCCATCAAGGTGGTGAAGATCTGGTCCGCAGCAATCGCATCCTCGATCTGCACCTTCAGCAGGCGGCGCACGGTCGGATCCATGGTGGTTTCCCACAGCTGCTCCGGATTCATCTCGCCCAGACCTTTATAGCGCTGCTTGGACACGCCACGCTCGGCTTCCTCGCGCAGCCATTCCATGGCCTGCTGGAAGTCGCGCACGGCGAATTCCTTCATCTTCTCGCCTTCGCCGCGGCGGATGATGGCGCCGTCGCCCATCAGGCCCTGGAAGGTGGCGGCCGAGCTGGCCAGGGTCGCGTAGTCGGCGCCGGCCACGAAGTCGGCGTCGATCGAGGTCACCTGCACGTTGCCGTGGTGGATGCGCTCGATGCGCAGTGCGTGCTTGTCCGACAGTGCGTCGGAGCGCACGCCAACCTTCACGCTCGGGTCCTTGACCGCGTCGGCCAGGGCCTGGGCCGATTTCTCGGCGGCTTCCTGGCTCGACAGGTCGAGGGTCACGCCGGTCATGATGGCGGACAGCGCGGCGCGGTCGATCACGCGCGTCAGGCGCATCATGATGGCGTTGGCCTTGTTGTACTTCTCGACCAGGTCGCCCAGGGCGCCGTCGGTGATCGGTTCCGCGCCGTCCTTCGGCAGCAGGGCGGCGCCGTTCAGGGCCACGCGCATCATGTAGCTCGCTTCCTCGACGTCGTCCTTCAGGTAGCGCTCGTCGCGGCCGGCCTTCACCTTGTACAGCGGCGGCTGGGCGATGTAGATGTGGCCGCGTTCGACCAGTTGCGGCATCTGGCGGTAGAACAGCGTCAGCAGCAGGGTGCGGATGTGGGCGCCGTCGACGTCCGCGTCGGTCATGATGATGATGCGGTGGTAGCGCAGCTTGTCGACGTTGAACTCGTCCGGGCCGATCGAGGTGCCGAGGGTCGCGATCAGGGTCGTGATCTGCTCCGACGACAGCATCTTCTCGAAGCGCGCCTTTTCCACGTTCAGCACCTTGCCGCGCAGCGGCAGGATGGCCTGGAATTTACGGTCGCGGCCCTGCTTGGCCGAACCGCCTGCGGAGTCACCCTCGACGATGTACAGTTCGGCCAGCGCCGGGTCGCGTTCCTGGCAGTCGGCCAGTTTGGACGACAAGCCCAGCCCATCCATCACGCCTTTGCGGCGGGTCAGGTCGCGTGCCTTGCGGGCGGCTTCACGCGCGCGCGCGGCTTCGACGATCTTGCCGCAGATGATCTTGGCGTCGTTCGGCTTCTCGTTCAGGAAGTCGGTGAGCGTCTTCGCCACGATCTCTTCGACCGGGCCGCGCACTTCCGACGACACGAGTTTGTCCTTGGTCTGCGACGAGAACTTCGGCTCCGGCACTTTCACGGACAGCACGCAGGTCAGGCCTTCGCGCATGTCGTCGCCCGAGATCTCGACTTTCGCCTTCTTGGCGAATTCGTTCTCGTCGATGTACTTGTTGATCACGCGGGTCATCGCCGCGCGCAGGCCGGTCAGGTGGGTGCCGCCGTCGCGCTGCGGAATGTTGTTGGTGAAGCACAGCACCTGCTCGTTGTACGAGTCGTTCCACTGCATCGACACGTCCACCGAGATATTGGTGCCCTGGTCCGACAGGCGGTCGCCGGTGGCCTGGAACACGGTCGGGTGGAGGACGCTCTTGGCCTTGTTGATGTACTCCACGAAGCCGCGGGTGCCGCCTTCGAAGGCGAAGATTTCTTCCTTGCCGTTGCGCTGGTCGGTCAGCTTGATGTTGACGCCGTTGTTCAGGAAGGAGAGTTCGCGGATGCGCTTGCTCAGGATCTCGTAGTGGAACTCGACGTGGGTGAAGATTTCCTCGTCGGCCCAGAAGTGGACCTCGGTGCCGCGCTTGTCGGTGTCGCCGATGATCTTCATCGGGGACACTTCCACGCCGTCGACGACTTCGATGATGCGGTCCATCGGAACGCCACGCGAGAACTCGAGCTGGTGCACTTTGCCTTTTTGGCGAACGGTCACGCGCAGCAACTTCGACAGCGCGTTCACGCAGGAGACGCCGACGCCGTGCAGGCCGCCGGAAACCTTGTACGAGTTCTGGTTGAACTTGCCGCCGGCGTGCAGTTCCGTCAGGGCGATCTCGGTTGCCGAGCGCTTTGGCTCGTGCTTGTCGTCCATCTTGACACCGGTCGGGATGCCGCGGCCGTTGTCGGTGATCGAGATCGAGTTGTCGGAGTGGATCGTGACGTGGATCTCGGTGCAGTAGCCGGCGAGGGCTTCGTCGATCGAGTTGTCCAGCACCTCGAACACCAGGTGGTGCAGGCCGGTGCCGTCCGACGTGTCGCCGATGTACATGCCCGGACGCTTTCGCACGGCCTCCAGGCCTTCGAGGATCTGAATCGACGAGGCGCCGTACTCTTCCGCCTTGGYAGGAGAGGATTCCAAAACTGCTTGAGTGTTCTCGGACATGACTGCTTTCTCAAATAACRTGTAAATCAGACGGCTGGCTTTTGGCTTGCTGTCTCAATCGTCTATGGGGAAGGCGTGCGATGCTGGTGTTGTTCAGCTCAGCATGGGTTCCCGCTTTCGCGGGAACGACGTAGCCACAATAGACGAATATATGGGCGCTTTGCCCTAATTAAATACGCATCGGCATGACGACGTACTTGAAGTCGCCATTTTCAGGAATCGACATCAGCGCCGACGAATTCGAATCGCCCAGCGATATGTTCACCTGGTCGCACTTCAGGTTGTTCAGCACGTCCAGCAGGTAGGTCACGTTGAAACCGATGTCGATCGAATCGCCGCCGTAGTCGATTTCCAGTTCTTCCACCGCCTCTTCCTGGTCGGCGTTGGTCGAGCTGATCTTCATCGAGCCCGGGGCGATCAGGCAGCGCACGCCCTTGAACTTGTCGCTGGTCATGATCGCGGCGCGCTGCAGCGAGCGCAGCAGTTCGTCGCGGCTGATCGTGAAGTCGTTCTTGTAACCCTTCGGGATCACGCGGGTGTAGTCAGGGAACTTGCCCTCGACCAACTTCGATACCAGTTCGATGTCGGCGAAGGTCAGTTTCACCTGCGAGGCGGCGATGTCCAGGCGGACGGTCTCGTCGCTTTCTTCCAGCAGGCGCTGCAGTTCGATGATGGTCTTGCGCGGGATGATGACTTCCTGGCGCTCGAAGGACTGCTCGGCTTCCACCTGGGCGAAGGCGAGGCGGTGGCCGTCGGTCGCGACCGCGATCACGTTGTGGCCGTCCAGCACCAGCAGCAGGCCGTTCAGGTAGTAGCGGATGTCCTGCTGGGCCATCGCGAAGTGCACCATGTTGAACAGGTGCTTCAGCGTCTTCTGCGGCAGGGTGACGGAGGCGTTGTAGGTGTCGGCCACGGAGACGGTCGGGAATTCCTCGGCCGCCAGGGTCTGCAGGGCAAAGCGCGACTTGCCGCTCTGCACGGTCAGGCGCTTGTTCAGCAGGGTCATCGTCACGTCGCCCGATTCCGGCAGGGCGCGCAGGATGTCGAGCAGCTTGCGGGCCGCGACGGTGGTGCCGGTTTCTTCAGGGCCCGAGCCGATATTGGCCAGGGTCGTGATCTGCACCTCGGTGTCGGTCGACAGGAAAGAAACGCTCTCGCCATTCTTGCGGATGAGGATATTGGCCAGAATCGGCATGGTGTGCCGACGCTCGACAATACCACTCACGATCTGCAGTGGCCGGAGAAGCGTGTCTCGGGTGGTTTTGACCAGTTGCATAAATATCCCTCGGTTTTTATAAGGTAAAAATGTTGTCTGCGCAATATTTTGCCAGAAATCACTAAGGAAAACCCTCCCGGCACATCCCTGACGGCGAGAGGGTTTTACCCGCCGTGCATCAGCCCTTCAGTGTCTGCTCCAGCACGTGCAGTTCATGGTTGCATTCGGCATTTTTCTGCCGGTCCTGGGCGATCTTGCGCACGGCGTGCAGCACCGTCGTATGGTCGCGGCCGCCGAACAGCTCGCCGATCTCCGGCAGGCTCTTCTGGGTCAGTTCCTTCGCCAGGTACATCGCGATCTGGCGCGGACGGGCGATGTTCGCCGGGCGGCGCTTCGAATACATGTCCGCGACCTTGATGTTGAAGAAGTCGGCCACGGTCTTCTGGATGTTTTCCACCGAAATCTGGCGGTTCTGTACCGACAGCAGATCCTTCAGGGCTTCCTTCACCACATCGATGGTGATCTCTTTGCCGTGGAAACGCGAGTAGGCAAGGATCTTGCGCAGCGCGCCTTCCAGCTCGCGCACGTTGGAACGCAGGTGCTTGGCCACGAAGAAGGCGACGTCGTCGTTCAGCACCACGCCTTCCGATTCCGCCTTCTTCATCAGGATCGCCACCCGCATCTCGAGTTCCGGCGGTTCGATCGCGACCGTCAGGCCGGAGTCGAAGCGCGAGATCAGGCGGTCGTCCATGCCGGTGATCTCTTTCGGATAGGTATCCGAGGTGATGATGATCTGCTTCTTGGCGGCGATCAGCGCTTCGAAGGCGTAGAAGAACTCTTCCTGCGTGCGGCTCTTGCCGCCGAAGAACTGAATATCGTCGATCAGCAGCATGTCCAGCGAGTGGTAGTAATGCTTGAAGTCGTCGAAGCCCTTGCGCTGGTAGGCGGTGACGACGTCGCGCACGTACTGCTCGGCGTGGATGTAGCGGATGCGCGCACCCGGCTGATCCGCCATCACCTGGTTGCCGATCGCGTGGATCAGGTGGGTCTTACCGAGGCCGACGCCGCCGTAGAAGAACAGCGGGTTGTAGGAGACGCCCGGATTGTTCGCGACCTGGATCGCGGCGGCGCGCGCCAGCTGGTTGGCCTTACCGGTCACGAAGTTCTCGAAGGTGAGCTCGGGATTGACGCGGCTCTGCTCGCGGCGCGGGTTGTTGGCGATGACGTTGTCCGGCGTGACCACCGGGGTGGCCGGCACGGTGTTGTCGGCGGCGGCATTGATGCCCAGCGCGCCGCTGCCACCGTTGATCCCACTGAGGCCGGCGCCGTTGCCCTGGCTGCCGGTGGACGTGGTCGGGGCCGGCTTTTTCGGCAGGTTCCGCGGGTCGAGCACGAACTGCACGTCAACCGGACGCTCCCAGAACTCGGAGGCGAGGGCGGTGATGCGATTGGCGAACTGCGATTTTACCCAGTCGAGCTTGAAGCGGTTGGGCGCCGCAATGCGCAGCTTACCGTCCTCATAGTCGAGGGCGACAAGTGGTTTGATCCACGCGGTATATTGCTGCGGCGTCAGCTCGAGTTCCAACTGCGTAGAACAGGCTTGCCAAAAGTTTTCCATACATCGACCAAGTTAAAGCGTAACACTCTATTTTAACTGTCTTCTCGAAAGTTATCCACAGGCGCGGCAGGTTTTTTCCACCGAATCTCAACAGCGTGATGCACATGCGCAACCGTTTTTCCTGCGCCCTCGGCGGCGCTGCAATGCAACAGCTTCCTTGACAGCTCGACTGAAAATGCTGTCTAATTCAGGGTTCCCCGCCCACACGCATTGCCGACTCAGGCACTCAGCACATGGGCGAACAAGCTTTGCTGAGGCGTGACGCTGGCTTAACAACTGCGAAATGTCATCGGCGTATTGCCGGCTCACGAGAAGCCGGCTCCGATTTTTTGCATTCTTTTTGCTTTAAGCGAGACCACCATGAAACGTACTTACCAACCTTCCGTCGTTCGTCGCAAGCGCACGCACGGCTTCCGCGCACGTATGGCTACCCGTGGTGGCCGTCTGGTCCTGAACGCACGCCGCGCCAAGGGCCGCAAGCGTCTGGCTGTCTAAGCCAACAGACGCTCCTGTCGACCGCGCTTCAAGTAATGACAGGCGAAGGTTCGCACGACTTCGCGCGCGTTCGGCGTATCGTAAAAACGGATGAGTTTTCATCCGTTTTTCGTTTGCGCCCGGTACAAAAAACCGCGCATTTCGTGCTCTATACCCGACCGAATGACCTGCCGCACGCACGGCTGGGCGTCGTCGCGGCCAAACGTTTCGCTCCGCGCGCGGTCACGCGTAACACCATCAAGCGCATCACGCGCGAACTGTTCCGCACCACGCCGCTCCCTGGCATCGACTGCATCGTGCGTCTCGCGCGGCCGGTCAACGCCAAGGACGGCCCGGCCACGACCGCGGCCCTGAAGACGCTGCTGCGCACCGAGCTGGCGCGCCTGTTCGCGTCACAGGCGCCAAGGCCGCGCAAGCCGGCGCCGGCGCCTGCGCCGGACAGCTCGGGACGACAGCCATCATGAACTGGCTGCTCGTCCGGCTGTTGCGCGGTTACCAGTTACTGGTGTCTCCGATGTTCGGGCCGAGCTGCCGTTTTTATCCGACCTGTTCCAATTACGCGATCGAAGCGGTGCGCACGCATGGCGCCGCCCGYGGCGGCTGGCTGGCCTTGCGCCGCGTCTGCCGCTGCCATCCCTGGAACGCGGGCGGTGTCGATCCGGTGCCATCCCCACCAACCGCTTGCGGTTGCAACCATTCCTGAATAAGACCCAATGGAAATCAATAAACGTACCATCCTGTGGATCGTGTTCGCCGTCTCGCTGGTCGTCCTCTGGAACGACTGGATGGTGGCCAACGGCAAGCAGTCGATGTTCTCGCCGGCGCCGCCTGCCAAGGTCGCGACCGCGCCCGCTACCCAGCCGAAAGTGAACGATCTGCCGGCCCAGGCCGCCACGCCCGCATCCGTGCCCGAGTCCGGAGCAAGCCCGGTTCCGGCCGAAGGCGCCGCCGCCGCACCGGCACCGATCCAGACCAAGATCATCACGATTACGACCGACGTCTACAAGGCCGACATCGACACCGCCGGTGGCGTGATCCGCCGCCTGGAGCTGCTGAAGTTCCGCGACAAGGTCGACAACACCAGGAACCAGCTGCTGTTCCACGTCGATCCGGCCAAGGGCCGCCTCTACCTGGCGCAGACCGGCCTGACCCCGGCCGCGACCGGCGTCCTGCCGAACCACAACACCCCGTTCGTGGCCAAGCCGCTGGTTACGCTCGATAACGGCAACCAGACTCAATTAGTCCTGGAAGCGGAGCAGGGCGGCGTGCGCCTGACCAAGACCTTCACCTTCCGCCGCGGCGACTACGTGATCGGCGTGCGCCATGACGTGACCAATATCGGCACCGTGCCGGTGTCGCCGTCGCTCTACCTGCAGCTGCAGCACGACGGCAGCAAGCCGGAAGGCGACACCTACTTCAACAGCAGCTACACCGGGCCGACCCTGTACACCTCGCAGGACAAGTACCAGAAGCTGACCTTCGAGAAGATCGCCAAGGGCAACGCCGAGCACGCGACCAAGGCCACCGACGGCTGGATCGCGATCTCGCAGCACTTCTTCGTCTCGGCCTTCATCCCGCCGGAGAAGGTCCAGCGCGACATCTACACGAAGAGCCTGGGTAACAACCTGTTCGCCATCGGCACCGTGATCCCGCTGGGCACCGTGGCGCCGGGCGCGACCGTGTCCGACGAGGCCCGCCTGTACTCGGGTCCGCAGGAAGAGAAAGTGCTGGAGAAGGTCACCCCGGGCCTGGAGCTGGTGCGCGACTACGGCTGGGCGACCATCATCGCCAAGCCGATTTTCTGGACCATGGACCAGCTGCATCAGATGATCGGCAACTGGGGCTGGACCATCGTCGCCTTCACCATCCTGATCAAGCTGCTGTTCTTCCCGCTGTCCGCAGCCGGCTATCGCAGCATGGCCAAGATGAAGACCGTGACGCCGAAGATGCAGGCGATCCGCGAGCGTTACAAGAGCGATCCGGTCAAGATGCAGCAGGCCACCATGGAGCTGTACAAGACCGAGAAGATCAACCCGCTGGGCGGCTGCCTGCCGATTCTGATCCAGATGCCGGTGTTCCTGGCCCTGTACTGGACCCTGCAGGCCGCGGTCGAAATGCGCGGCGCGCCGTGGATCCTGTGGATTCACGACCTGACCGCCCCGGACCCGTTCTACGTGCTGCCGATCCTGTACGCGATCTCGATGTTCGTGACGACCCGCCTGAACCCGCAGCCGGCCGATCCGATGCAGGCCAAGATGATGATGTTCATGCCGCTGGCGTTCTCGGTCATCTTCATCTTCTTCCCGTCGGGCCTGGTGCTGTACTGGGTGGTGAACAACCTGATCTCGATGGCGCAGCAGTATGTGATCACCAAGAAGTATGCGCCGGCGAAGTAAGTCTGTGATGCTTTGATCGGAAAGCCCGTGTTCGCACGGGCTTTTTTTTCGCCACCGTCGTCCCCGCCTGCGCGGGAATGACGATGGTAGGTACAATCCTCCTCTATGAAACTCGACACCTCCCCAATAGCCGCCATCGCCACCGCCCCCGGCCGCGGCGGCATCGGCGTCGTGCGCGCCTCCGGCAAGTCGCTGGCGCCGCTGATCGACGCCCTGTTCCCCGGCTTGACGCTGGCGCCACGCCACGCCACCTACATCCCGTTCAAGGACGCCGCGGGTAGCGTCATCGACGAAGGCCTGGCCCTGTACTTCAAGGGCCCTCACTCCTATACGGGCGAGGACGTGCTGGAACTGCAGGGCCACGGCGGTCCGGTGGTGCTGCGCATGCTGCTGGCGCGCGTGCTGGAAGCCGGCGCGGACGCCGGCCTGCGCCTGGCCGAACCGGGCGAATTCACGCGCCGCGCCTTCCTGAACGACAAGCTCGACCTGGCCCAGGCCGAGGCCGTGGCCGACCTGATCGACGCCTCGACGGAAGCCGCCGCCAAGTCGGCCTCGCAATCGCTGTCCGGCGCCTTCTCGAAAGTCGTGCACGAGCTGGTCGACAAGACCATCAACCTGCGCATGCTGGTCGAGGCCACGCTCGACTTCCCGGAGGAGGAGATCGACTTCCTCGAGAAATCCAATGCGCGCGGCCAGCTGGCCGGCATCATCGACGCGCTGGAACACGTGTTCCGCCAGGCCGCGCAAGGTGCGCTGCTGCGCGAAGGCCTGAACGTGGTGCTGGTCGGCCAGCCGAATGTGGGTAAATCCTCGCTGCTGAACGCGCTGGCCGGCGCCGACGTCGCCATCGTCACCCCGATCGCCGGTACCACGCGCGACAAGGTCAGCGAGACCATCCAGGTCGAGGGCATCCCGCTGAACATCATCGACACGGCCGGCATCCGCGCGGTGGACGAGGGCATCGACGTGGTCGAGCGCATCGGCATCGAGCGCACCTGGGGAGAAGTCGGCAAGGCCGACGTGATCCTGCACCTGCTGGATGCGAACCTGGGTCCGGCCAGGGCCGACGAGGAGATCGTCGCCGCCTTCCCGGAAGGCGTGCCGGTCATCCGCATCTGGAACAAGATCGACCTGTCGGGCCACAAACCCTCGGTGGACGCGGGCGCGGACGCGACCCACATCTACCTGTCGGCCCACGAGAAGATCGGCATCGAGCTCCTGCGCGCGGAACTGCTGCGCATCGCCGGCTGGCAACAGACCGGCGAATCGCTCTACCTGGCGCGCGAACGTCACCTGATCGCCCTTCGCGCGGCGCGCGAGCACCTCGATGTGGCGGCGGCGCACGCGGCGCTGGACGACCAGTCGCTCGACCTGTTTGCCGAGGAGCTGAGGCTGGCGCAGGATCAGCTGTCCAGCATTACCGGGCAGTTCACGCCGGATGATCTGCTGGGGGTGATTTTCAGCCGCTTCTGCATCGGCAAGTAATTCGATGCCGCCCCTGTCCGCCGACCTGCCGCCCGCACCCGGCGCGGATGCCGTCGCCTGGCTGTGGCGCGATGCGCCGGTGCCGGCCTGGTCGCGGCCGACCGTCGCCGTGGTCGACCGCCACATCTGGCTGGCCGGCGACAAGGTGCTGGTGCGTCCCGGCGCCCGGCCACGGCGGCTGACGGAGGACACCAGGGTCGTCCCGGTGGTGCACGTTGAGATCGATGCGCTGCGGCCGCCCGCCAGCCTGCAGCCGGCGCGCGCCGTTGTGATCGAGGCCATGCGCAAGGCGGCGCGCGCGACCACCTCTGGCTGGGTCCAGCTGGACCTCGAGGCCCGTCCTTCGCAGCGCGCCGACTATCGCGCCCTGGTGAACAGCATCCACGACTCCCTGCCGCATGGCGTACGCCTGAGCGTCACGGCGCTCGGCTGGTGGTGCCGCTCGCCGTCCTGGCTGGACGGGCTCAAGGCCGACGAGGTGGTGCCGATGTTCTTCCGAATGGGCCGCGACAATGCGGCGCTGCGCGATATCGTAGGGTCCCGGCCGCAGCTGCTGCATCCCCTCTGCCGCACGGGCAGTGCCGGCTTTTCGCGGCAGGAGCCGTTCGCGCCCGCGGTGGCGGCGCGCTACAGGCGCACTTACTGGTTCGATGAAAAAGGATGGAGAGATCCCGAATGAAGCGTTTTCCGAGGGCTGCCATGATCGCCGCCATGCTTGCCGCCGCATTATCGGTGACCGGGGATGCCGGCGCCAGCGGCGACTACGGTCCCAGCTACAGCATGTTCAAGGCCTACCGCGCGCCGGACATTCCGCTCGAGCGTTTCCAGGCAGGGGAGCTCGGCGTCCTGCAGCCGGGCATGCGCCGCGTCTACCTGTACACGGCGTGGCGCGCGATCTCGCTCGGGCCGAAGGTGGCCGCAGCGCCGGGCACCGCTGGCGGCCTGGCGCGCGCCGACGGTTCGGCCTTCGATCACGGCTGGGCCGATGCCACCGCGACCGAAGTGGAAGACGCGAGAAAGTCGCCGCTGCAGGGACCCCTGGCCATTCTCGCGGAGATCCTGCAGGTCGCTGAAAACGATAGGGCGCTCTACAAATACGACGCCTGCCCGGCGGCCGCGAACGAGCAGGCCAGACTGACCTGGCGCATGCTGGCGGCACGCCCGGACGCGAACAAGGAAAGGCGCGCCGCCTGGGTGCGCGCCCAGTACCAGGTTGCCGAAGCCTGTGCCGAAGCGGAGGATGCGCGCTACCGTTATGGCAACCAGAAGCCGCCGCAGCTGGTGCTGCCGGCGCCGCTGCCGGAATCCGAGCCGGCATTCTGGCGCCAGCTGCGCGACTACCAGCGCGCCGCCTGGAACTTCTACCTGCAGCGTTATGCGGAGAGCACGGTGCAGTTCGAGCGCATCGGCGCCACGCGCGGCCATCCGATGCAGGGCCTGGGCCAATACCTGGCGCTGCGCTCGGACATCCGGCGCGCGCTGGCCGTCAAGGAACACGAACTGGCCCCGCGCGACAGGGAGGCGCGCGCGCTCGAGCAGCGCGGTGCAGTCATCCTGGCCGACGCCTCGCTCGCACCCATGCATGAACCCACCCGGGCGCTGCTGCGTTCGATGCGTGTGAATCTCACGCCCGAGATCCGCCTGGAAGAGCTGAACCGCTACCTGGACGATCCGGCAGCCGACCCGTTCGCGCTGGACCGGYTGGGCGACTGGACGATCCTGATGGATGGCGCCAGGCCGCAGGCGGGCAAGCAATACGACTTCATCGACTGGATCGAGACCCTGCAAGGCTGCGACCGGCAACGCAAGGAGCCTTCCTGCGCCACCCAGGCCACGCATGCGCTGCAGCGCTGGCAGCAGACCAGGGCGAATACCTGGCTGGTAGCGGCGATGATGCTGGCATCAAACATGCCGCCGGAGATGGAGCGTGCGGCGCTGGCGGTCGGCGTCGATGATCCGTCCGGGCTGACCCTGCGCTACCACCTGGCACGCCTGTACCGCCTGGCGGGCCGGCAGCAGGAAGCGCGCGCCGTCAGCGAGGCGGCCCTGCGGCGCACGCTGTCGCCGGGCACGCGCAACCTGTTCCGTGAGGAGCGCTTTGCCGTCGCCACTTCGGTGCCGGACGCCGCTGCCTGGCTGTTGCGCACCAACGTCGATTACCGCAAGGGCAATCCCGCGCAGAAGGAGGACATGATCAACGACGACGGCCTGCTGTGGTTCAAGGTCGGCCTGCCGGTGGCGGGCATGGTCGAGCTGGCGCGTGTCGACAGCTTGCCCAAGCCCCTGCGCGCCCGCGCCGCCGGCGCCGCATGGATCCGCGCTTCCCTGCTCGACAAGCCGGAGCAGGGTGCCGCTGCCGCTGCCGTGCTCGCGCAGCTGGTACCCGAACTGGAGGCGCCGGCACAGCGTTACAGCCGCGCAGGGTCGAGCGCTGAACGGCGCCATATTGCGCTGGTGGCGGCCCTGCGCTTCGGCCTGTCCGCGCAGCTGGACATGGCGCCCCAGCCGGTTGCGCGCATGAACGAGGACGAGGTCACTGCCTCAAACTGGTGCTACTTCCGCGGGACCGACTTTGCGCAAATCGGCGAGGACCGCTTCGCCTGGCGCCTGCCCGTCATGCCGGCCACCGGCAATGCCGATGCCGTGCGCGACGAGCTGGCCCGCCTGGCGCCGATGAAAACCGCCACCGGCACTGTCGGCGACGATGTGCTGGCCTGGCTGGACAGCCACCCGAAGGATCCGGAGCTGCCCTGGCTGCTGCACGTCGTGGTGATGTCCACGCGCGGCGGCTGCCTCGACCCGGGCGCATCGCAGCTGTCGCGCAAGGCCTTCAACCTGCTGCAAAAGCGCTATCCGGGCACGGAGTGGGCGCGGAAGACGCCTTATTACTACTCGCCCGAATCCAGATAGGGCGCCATCAGCTCCGCCACCCAGTCCATGAAGGCCACCGCCCGCGCCGGCACGTGGCGCCGGGTCGGATACACGAAAGCCAGCGGCATCGGCGCCGGCCGGTAGTCCGGCAGCACCTCGACCAGCCGGCCGGCGCTGAATTGCTCGCGCAGGCCGGCCTGCGGCACCTGGATGATCCCGAGCCCGGCCACGCAGGCGGCTTCGTAGGAGGCGGTGCCGTTCACCGTCAGCGCGCTGCCCACCGGCGCGTAATGCGTACGCTCGCCGTCGAACCATTCCCAGGCCGGGGCGCTGCCGCCCAGCTGGGCGTCGTAGTGGATCAGGCGATGCCGGGCCAGGTCTTCGAGACGCTGCGGGGTGCCGTACCGTTCCAGGTAGGCCGGGCTGGCGCAGTTGACCTGCCGGTAGCTGCCCAGCGGGCGCGCCACCAGGCTGGAATCGAGCAGGGTGCCGGCGCGCAGCACGCAATCGTAGCCTTCGCGGATCAGGTCGACGCGGCGGTCGGCGGTGCCGAGGTCGATCGTCAGCTGCGGATGCCGGGCCATGAATTCTTTCATGCGCGGCAGTACCAGCTTGGTGGCCATCATCACCGACATGTCGACCCGCAGGCGGCCGGTGAGCACGTCGGCGCCGCCGCGGAACATGCCGCGCAGCGCCTCGACTTCGTTCAGCACTTCGCGGCTGCGCGCGTGGAAGGCTTCGCCCTCCTGCGTCATCTGGACCCGGCGCGTGGTCCGCTGCAGCAGGCGCGTGCCCAGCTGCTGCTCGAGCTGGCGCACGGCTGCGGACACCGTCGCATTCGGCAGGCCGAGCTGGCGGGCGGCGCCGCTGAAGCTCTCGAGTTCCGCCACCTTCAGGAAGACCTGGATCGTATCGAGTTCGTTCATGCATCCATGATTCTTCGTAAATCCTGCAAAGTCAATTCGGATTTCGTGCGTTTATTGCAGTTTAGACGAAGAATACACTGGACTCCTCTCACGAAACCACGAAACGAAGCAAAGGAGCCCGACATGACTATCCAGAACACCTCCCGTATCGCCATCATCACCGGCGGCAGCCGTGGCCTCGGCCGCAGCATGGCCCTGCACCTGGCGCGCGACGGCGTCGACATCATCCTGACCTACCAGCAGAACGAAGCGGCCGCGCAGGACGCCGTGGCGGCGATCGAGGCGCTGGGCCGCAAGGCGGCCGCCCTGAAGCTGGACGTGGCGGACAGCGGCGCCTTCCCGGGCTTCGCCGGCCAGGTGGACGCGGTGCTGGCCGGCTGGGGCCGCGAGCGCTTCGACATCCTCATCAACAATGCCGGCAGCGGCCTGCACGTGCCGCTGATGGAACTGACGGAGGCGCAGTTCGACGGCATGATCGCGGTCCACCTGAAATCGGCCGTGTTCCTGACCCAGGCCCTGGCGCCGCGCCTGAACGACGGCGGCCGCATCCTGAACATCTCCAGCGGCCTGACCCGCTTCACCTTGGCCGGCGCCGGCGCCTATGCCGCGGCCAAGGGCGGCGTCGAGGTCCTGACCCGCTACCTGGCGCGCGAGCTGGCCGAACGCGGCATCTCGGTGAACACGCTGGCGCCGGGCGCCATCGCCACCGATTTCGGCGGCGGCCGGGTGCGCGACGATGCGAACATGAACGCCTGGGTGGCTTCGCAGACGGCGCTGGGCCGCGCCGGCCTGGCCGACGATATCGGCGGCGCCGCCGCCAGCCTGCTGGCCGGGGGCAGCGCCTGGATCACCGGCCAGCGCATCGAAGCGTCGGGCGGAATGGGGCTGTAAGCCGAATATGCTACGCTTCGCCCATCTGAACAGTTGAAGGGCGAGGCGGGCATGGAAAAGGGGATCACGCGGCGGCGTTTCGGTTTGACGGTGGCGGCACTGGCGGCAGGCGGGATGCTGGCTTCCTGCGCCGGCCTCGCCGGACCGCGCCGCGTCGAGATCCCGCMGGCGAAGCTGCAGGCCGGCCTGGAGCGGCGCTTCCCGCTGCGTAACCGCCTGCTCCAACTATTCGACGTCCAGCTCACCCATCCGCGGCTGGACATCCTGCCCGACAGCGACCGCGTGGCGCTGACCCTGGACCTGTCGGTATCGCCGCCTTTCCTGCGCCAGTCCTGGGCCGGCATCATGACCCTGTCCGGCCACCTCTACGTGGATGCCGCGCGCAGCGGCGTGTTCATGGCCGACGCCCACGTCGACCGCTTCGACGTCCAGGGCATGGACAGCGTCCGCGCCAACGATCTCGGACGCGCCGCCGATGTGCTCATGAACCAGCTGGTGCGCGACGTCGCCATCTACAGCTTCCGCACGGAAGACCTGCGCTATGCCGGCGTCCAGTTCGTGCCGACCCGCCTCGATACCATCCCCGGCGCGCTGGTCGTGACCGTCGAACCGGTGCGCTGACTTACCCCGTCGCAAATCCGAGACGCGGGCCGCGCACGATTGAAAGGCTCCGTGCGCCTGTTGCCAATACTGCTATTATTTCTCGCAGCTAGAAGTCCGGCATCGTTCGCTTCGATGAATCGGGGAGTGCCGTAACTGTTGCGACATCAAGACTGTCGTCAGCACGCCATTGCGGAGGTAGCGCAATCGGCGCACACTGGAACGGCTTCGGGTGCGCATCAGCATGCAATGGACAAGCCGCGCTTGCGCTTTCTCATGCACACGGTGTTCCACTAAAGTAATCTTTGCGATACTGAATTGCTGCCGGTAAGGGGGTGACCTTGGGAACGATACAGGAAGGTTTTCCGGAGAAGAGCCTGGCCGTCGAGCCGCTCGTCGCCGCATCGATCGACACCGGCGCAGCGCCGGTGCCGGCGCGTCTCAGCCTGCCGCCGAAAGGCTCGTGCTGGTACTGCGAAAAACCTTTGGACAGCGTGCGCCGCTTCTGCGGAAAATCCTGTTCCGACTCCTTCGACGAAGAAGCCGAATTCACGCGCTGAGCCTGGCCAGCGCGCCTTCGAAGTCGAACACCTCGATCGCTGCCGCGACCCGGCGGTAGCGATCCTCTCCTAATTCCCTCGTCAAGCTTGCCGCGGCCTCCCGCACCAGGTCGATCGCGTCGCCGTTGCCGTCTTCGAGCAGGGCGCGCAACGTCGCCGCGGCCTCGCCGCTTTTCTCTCCCGGCAGCGCGTCCTGCAGCGCGACCGGCCCGGACGGGGCGCCTTCCAGCGCATCCAGTTCGCGCATCACCTCATCGAGCGCGCGCTCCAGCCGCGCCAGGGGCAGGGCGGGATCGGCGCCCTGGCGCAGCGCCTGCTCCAGCGCCTGCGCTTGCGCCTGCAGGGGCAGCGCTTCGATCATCCCGGCTGCGCCCTTGAGCGTGTGGGCCAGGCGTTGCGCCAGCTGCACGTTGCCGGCTTCGATGGCGCCACGGATGACGGCCGTCGTATTCCGGTACTCCTTGCGGAAGCGCGCCAGCACGCGCGCGAACAGGGCGGCGTCGCCCATCAGGCGGGCGACGCCGTTCACGTGGTGGATGGCGGGAGAGGAGGGATAGTGATCCGGCGGCGTCATGTCCGCCGCTTACTTGGTCGTGAACGACCAGGTCTTGCTGACCGCCGTGCCGCTCAAGGTGCCGCTGAAGCTGACGTCATAGGTCGTGCCGGCAGTCAGCGGAGACAGCGGAATGATGGCCGCCACCGAGGACATGGTGGTGTTCGCGTCCTGGCCCTTCACCAGCAGGCGGGTGCTCAGGTTGGCGCCGCCGCGCGGACGCACCGTGAAGCTCTGCACGGCGATGGTCTCGGTCAGGTTCGCATGCACGCTGATCGGGTAGCCGACCTCATTGACGTCGGGGACCGGGTCCGGCTCCTCGTAGTCGCTCAGGAAGTTGCGCTGCACCCCGGTCTGGCCGTCGAAGGGCCAGGTGACAATGGTATGGCTGGGCAGGCCCGGGCTGTAGCCGCCGGTGGCCCCGAGGTTGGTGGTGAAATAGATATAGTTGTTCGACGCCGTGGCCGAGCCGCTGCCCATGTCCTTGAACAGGGGTTCGAACATCACGAAGCGGTGGTAGATCGCCGTGACCAGTTCCTCGGCCAGGTAGAAGCCGGTGTTGTTGGTGGTGGCGGCGATGATCTCGCCGGTGGCGTAGCTGCGTACCAGCTTGTAGCCGGCGGCCTGCACGCGGTCTTCCACCGTGGCGCCGGTGAAGCCGGCCTTGTTGGACTCCTCGGTGTGGGTCACCGCATTGTTGATGCGCTGGTAGTCCGAGTGGGCCTGGGCCGCCCGGTCCAGCATGTTGTTACGCGCCAGCGCACCGACGCCCGCCTGCGTGCGCCGGTAGTTGATCCAGTTGAAGCCATCGGTCGCCACGTTGTTCGTCAGGATCGGCGCCGAGGCGTCCTGTCCCGAAAACCCGGTCGACGTGCCGCCCGACGAGCCGTTTGCGCCGTTCGCGCCGCCGTTGCCCGAGCCGCCGCCGCCGCAGGCGGCCAGCGCCAGGGCGGTCATGAAAGCGGCGACGATGCTCTTCGCAGAATGCGGTTTGATCATCATGTAAGACTCCCAACTTCCGGCGATACCGGCTAAAAAGAACTGCCATTCTAGGCTAATTCGTGGATTCATGACGATGCGGCGCGATAAATCCGGTTCGCACGTAAGTCCATGTAAAATAAGCCATTCTTTCCATTTGTCGAGCTGATAATTTGAAGCCTAGCCGCCAGCAGCGCCTCGCCCGCGCCAAGTTTGCCCTGCCCAGTTTCGTGACCCTGCTGTCGATCGCCTGCGGCTTCGGCAGCATCGTCATCTCGGTCGACAATGCCCCGGTGGGCAACCCGTCCGACTACCGCCTGGCGGCCATCCTGCTGGTGCTGGCCGGCGTCTTCGATGCCCTCGACGGCTTCGTGGCGCGCGCCACCAATACCCAGTCGGACTTCGGCGTGCAGCTCGACTCGATCGCCGACGTGATGAACTTCGGCTGCGCCCCCGGCCTGCTGCTGTACTGCTACGGCTTCGCGCAGATGAGCGCCGACCATCCGACCCTGGTGCGCATGGGCGGCCTGGCCTGCTTCGTGTTCGTCGCCTGCGGCGCGCTGCGCCTGGCGCGCTTCAATGTCATGGTGGGCAGGACCGATCCGCGTTACTTCGTCGGCATGCCGATCACCGCCGGCGCGGCCTGCGTGGCCGCGGTGGTGGTGGCCTGGCCGGAACCGGCGGCCGGCATGGCGCAGGCCTTCCTGGTGATGCTGCTGATGGTGGCGGTCGGCGCGCTGATGGTGTCGACGATCCGATTCCCCAGCTCCAAGCAGCCGAAATCGAAGGCGATGTTCGTCGCGCTGGGCGTGTGCGTGCTGTTGCTGGTGCTGCTGCAGACGCGCTTCTTCGCGCTGTTCTTCGTGCTGTATATCAGTGCGGCGCTGCTGCTGAACATCGCGTGGCAGGGGGGATGGCGCGGCATTTCGCCGCCGAAGGTGTACGAAGAGTGAAACGGCAATCCAGGCCAGTGGTCTGGATTGCGGGGACCGTTTTTTTCAAGCGAACTTGTCGAACAGCGCCGCCAAATGAGCGGCGCTTCGTTTTGCATCCTCCAGATCCGCCGCGTTGCCGGTCTGGTTGACGATGCTGGCCGTGAGCAGCTGCACGAAAGAGCGGTCGAGCGCCTTGCGTGCTGCCGCCATCTGCTGGGCCACGGCATCGCAGTCGGACGGCGCATCGGCCAGCGCCACCAGCTTCTGGATGCCGCGCAGCTGGCCCTCGACCCGCGCCAGGCGGTTCAATAAATCCTTCTTCTGCTGCGCGCCGAGGGCGCGGCCCTCGACGATCTTCAGCGGCTCGGCCATGGCGGCGTGCTTCATGCGACTTCGTGGCCGCGCGCCGCGCGCAGGATCGCGAACCAGTCGGTGCGCGACAGTTTGAAGCTCGTACCGGCCACCGCCACCGCAATCGCCTCGATGCGGCCGCTGCCGGTCAGCGGAACCGGATTCGACGGCAGCTGCATGATCCAGGCGAAGATCACGCTGGCGAAGGGCTGGTGCAGGCGGTCGGCGATTTCCTTGACCACCAGGCGCAGGTTCTCGGCATTCGCCTCGTTCGAGGTGAACAGGCGGCCGCCGGCCAGCGGCGACCAGATCATCGGGTTGACGCCCAGGTCCTGCAGGCCGTCGAAGGTCTCGTCGAACATCGGCGCCACGTGCAGCGGCGAGAACTCGACCTGGTTGGTGGCCAGTTCGACGCGGCGGTTCAGCACTTCGAACTGGTGGCGGCTGAAGTTCGACACGCCCGCGTGCAGCACCTTGCCGGCCTGCTTCAGGCGCGTGAAGGCGTCGGCGATCTCGTCGAAGTCCATCAGCGGATCCGGACGGTGGATCAGCAGCAGGTCGAGGCGGTCGGTATGCAGCTGGCGCAGCGATTCCTCGGCGGAGGCCACGATGTGGGCGGCGCTGGTGTCGTAATGCTGGATCCTGTGTTCGGGGCGCTTGTTGGACAGCAGCTTGATGCCGCATTTACTCACCAGCTGGATCCGGTCGCGCAGCGAGGGCTGGGCGCGCAGGGCTTCGCCGAACAGGCCTTCGACGCCGTAGTTGCCGTAGATGTCGGCATGGTCGAACGAGGTCACGCCCATCGCGATGCACTGTTCGATCAGCGCGATGCGCTGCTCGACCGTCATGTTCCACTCGACCATGCGCCACATGCCGGCGACGATGCGGGACAGTTCGAGTCCGTTCGCGCGGGTGGCGATGCGGGGGCAGTGCAGGTCGCGGGGGAGGGCGTGGGTCATTGTGGGTATTCCTTTGAGCGGTTCGGCAAATTATAGCTGGCCCGTAAACGTAGCGTGGGCACCCTGTGCCACGCGGAAGCCAGCATGTCGCTAACCTCACGCGTGGACACGGAGTGCCCACCCTGCGTCATGCCTGGATTATTTCATCCACAGACGCATCGAGTCCCAGGCACGCCCGAAGATCGAGGCTTCCGACACCTCTTCCAGCGACACCACCGGCAGCGCCAGGAGCGGTTTACCGTCGACCATCATCTTGAGGGTGCCGACGCGGCCGTTGAGGGCCAGCGGGGCGACCAGCGGGTCCTTGCGTTCCAGGACCGGCTTCATCTTCTGCGCCACGCCCTTCGGCACGGTCACCAGCACGTCGTTGGGGAAGCCGATCTTCACGGTCGACTTCGAGCCCTTCCACACTTCCGGGGTGGCGATCGCCTGGCCCTTGGTGTACAGCTTGACGGTGTCGAAGTTCTGGAAGCCCCAGTTCAGCAGCTTCTGGCTTTCGGCGGTGCGGTTGCCGTCGGAGGTGGCGCCGGACAGCACCGAGATCAGGCGGCGCTCGCCGGCCGTACCGTTCGGGCGGTGGGCCGAAGCGATCATCGAGAAGCCCGAGGCTTCGGTATGGCCGGTCTTCATGCCGTCCACAGTCGGGTCGAGCCACAGCAGGCGGTTGCGGTTCTGCTGCTTGATCTTGTTATAAGTGAATTCCTTGACCGAGTCGATCTTGTAGAACTCGGGGAAGTCCTTGATCACGTGCGAGGCCAGGATCGACAGGTCGCGCGCGGTCGAGTAGTTGTCCGGGCTGGGCAGGCCGTGCGGATTGGCGAACTTCGTGTTCTTCATGCCCATGCGCTGGGCCTGTTCGTTCATCAGGTGCGCGAAGGTGCCTTCGTCGCCGGCCACGGCTTCGGCCAGCGCCACCGCCGCGTCGTTACCCGACTGGACCATCAGGCCGTACAGCAGGTCGTTGATCGAGACCGGGGTGGCGGGGTCGATGAACATCTTCGAGCTGCTGCCGTCGACCTTCCAGGCGCGTACCGACACATTGACCTTCTGGTCCAGCGTGATCTTCTTGTCACGCAGGGCGCCGAAGACGACGTAGGCGGTCATGACCTTGGTGAGCGAAGCCGGCTCGATGCGCATGTCCGCATCCTGCGAAGCGATGATCTGGCCGCTGGTGACATCCAGCAGGGTCCACGAACGGGCGGCGATTTGTGGGGCCGGCACTTGCTGCGCATTGGCGGCCGACATCAGGAGGGCACTGGCGGCGAGGGCCGCGATTAACTTTTTCATGGGAGCAAACGAGGTGATCAGTGGATGGTGATGCATAGGCAATGCTAAAGAGCATTGCCTAAAACAAAGACGGACCATTATAGGCCAGTGATCGCTTCAAATGTCACGTCGCCACAATTGCGCGACAAGATTTTTAATATGAACGAGCTTGCGGTGGAAGAAATGGTCGGCGCCCGGAATCACGGTGACGGGGATGTCGAGCGGGCGCGCCCAGTCGAACACCTGCTGCAATGTGATCGTATCGTCAAGTTCGCCGTGGATCAGGATGGTGTCCGCCGGGACCGGCGGCATCGGCCATTTGCCGGCCGCGGTTCCCACCAGCACCAGGCGCTCGGCCGGGCGGCCTTGCGCTTCCAGGCGCTGCTGCAGCTGGGCCTGGACGAAGGTGCCGAAGGAGAAGCCGGTCAGCGCCACCGGCAGGCCGGGGTACTGTTCCGTCATGTGCTCGTACATGACCTGCATGTCGTCGACTTCGCCGCGGCCGTCGTCATACGTGCCTTCGGATTCGCCGACGCCGCGGAAGTTGAAGCGGGCCGTCACGTAGCCAAGGCCGACGAAGGCGCGCGCCAGCGTCTGCGCGACCTTGTTCTCCATCGTGCCGCCGTACAGCGGGTGCGGGTGGGCCACCAGGGCGATGCCGCGGGGGGCGCTTCCCGGCGCGCCTTCCGGCTCGTCCAGCAGGCACTCCATCTTGCCGGCGTGGCCGGTCAGGTAAAACTTTTGCGAATGCTTGTTCATTGCTTGCTAAGGCAGATCAGATTTTCAGGCGCTCGACCACTTCACCCTTGATCAGGTGGCGGTCGATGATCTCGTCGATGTCCGAGGTATCGACATAGGTGTACCAGGTGCCCTGCGGGTAGACCACCACGACGGGGCCTTCCTCGCAGCGGTCCAGGCAGCCGGACTGGTTGATGCGCACCTTGCCCTGGCCGTTCAGGCCGAGTTCCTTGATGCGCTTCTTGGCATGCTTCTGGGCGGTTTCGGCGCCGTGCTTGCCGCAGCTGGGGCGGCAGCCTTCGCCTTCGCGCACGTTCATGCAGAAGAAGACGTGGTGTTCGTAAAAGGGTTTGTCGTCGCTCATGTCGTTCTCGAATGGGTCCGGATGGGGCTATAGCTGTCCGCTATGATACGCCCTTCTCCCGTCAGGAGCGGTTCAGGCGGTGCGAAGGCAGCAGCAGGAACCACAGGGCGATGAAGGGCCAGGCCATGCCCAGGAACTGGGCGGCGCCGTTAAAGTTCAGGAATTTACCCTGCTGCCAGGCCTGCAGGGTGGCGACGAAATAAGGATTCGCCGGGATCGTGTTCACCACGATCAGCGACAGCACCAGGGTCACCACGGCCAGGCGGCGCTGCGCCACCGGGGGCGCGAAGGCCAGGCCGGCCAGCATGATCAGGCCGATCAAAAAGCCGCCCTGGGCGCCGGGCGTGATCCAGGTGAGGGCGTTATCCGGCGAGAAGAACAGCGAACTGGCCAGGGTCTTGACCACGATGCCGGTGAAGACCAGCGCCAGCATCAGCCACAGCCTGGGCGCGCCGCTCCGGGCCAGGCACAGCAGGGTCAGGGCGGCGCCGCTCATGCCGCAGGCCGTGATCACGATCTCCGACAGCCAGTACTGTTCGACCGTCATGCCGGCGCCGCCGCGGATCATGCTCACCAGGTCGATGTCGGCATCGAGCCAGTCGGACAGCCATTCCGACAGCAGCGGCAGGATCTGGCCATTGCCGAACAGGTAACCCTGGGGATAGACCTGGGCCAGCGGCCACAGCGCGACCAGCACCAGGCCCTGGCTGGCGTAGGCGGCAAACCAGCGCTGGCGCAGGCGCTGCAGGCGGCCATGGTCGAGCAGCAGCGGGGCGAAGAACAGCCCGAGCACCGCGCCGGCCAGGCAGCCGGCCGAATTCGTCAGCAGGTCGAGGTTCGACGGCACCCGGCTGGGCAGGTAGTTCTGCACCGTCTCCATGGTGCCGGACACCAGGATGCCGGTCAGGCCCGCCACCGCCACCGCCCACACGCCGCGCACCAGCGGATGCAGGGACAGCACCAGCAGCACACCGAGCGGCATGTAGCCGACGATGTTGACCATGACGTCGAAGCCGGTCCAGTAGCGCTGCGGCTGCAGGTTCAGGAAGGTGAACGGCGACAGGCCGCTGCTGCGCCAACCGGAAAACGGAAACCAGCTCGCGTAGACGATCAGCAGCAGGTAGGCCAGCAGCGCGGCGCGTGCAACCGGCGATGCGCGCGGCCTGCCCTGGTCTTGCGTCCCGGTCATCGGCGATTCAGGTTCAGGTTCAGCGTACCCAGCCAGGCCACGATGTCGACCGCGATGGCATCCGTGCTGGCAGCCAGTGCGCGCGCGCCGCCGGCGGCATCCGCAGTGCCTGCGGGGGTGGTGCGCGCAAAGCTGCGCTGGTCGACCAGCACGTGGCCCTGGAATACCGAGGCGCGCAGCGCGACCTGGCCTTCGCTCTGCGCCGCGCCGCTGAAGTTGTGGATGAATTCGTCGACGTCGATACGCAGGATCGGAACCCCGTTTGAGGCGTCGGTTTCGGACAGCACCTTGGCGCCCGCCTGCGCGATCCGGGTCTTCATCCGCTGGGTCATCATCTGCAGCGGGTTCGCGGTCCAGCGGCTGTTCGCATAACTGCGCGCCTGCAGGGCATCGGCATAGCTGAGGCGGTAGAACATGCGCTCGTTCTCGAGGGCGCTCGAGCCGGTGATGTCGGTGACGACGATCGCGCCGATCGGCACCGCCGCCTGCGCCTGTGCCTGGGAAGCGGACTGCATGGCCGGGCCGAAGTCGAACTGGGTGGTCGGCTCGCCCTTCTGCGAGGCGCAGCCGGCGAGCAGCAGCGCGGCGGCGGCCAGGGCGATGAGACGGTGCTTGAGTAGGGTTGCACTGAGCAGGGTCACGGTTTCCTCATGGGTCATTTGGTCGGTGGGACGAAGCCGGGTTCGCCGGGGCCTGGCTGGGCCCTGGGCGCGCCGAACAGGATGCTCTGCGGACGGTCGCCGATATTCGTCACCGTGCGGCGGACGGCGCGCAGCGAGATGCGAGCCTCGTCGGTCATCTCGACCAGGTGCGGCAGGGTGCGCATCTCGAGGTCGGAGGTCACGCCTTCGAGCGAGGCGATGGCGCCGGCGGCGCGGTCGATCGGGCCGCCCGGGGCCTGCAGGTTGGTGGCCAGGCGGTCGTAGTTGCGCACCGCGCTGTTGGCGCTGGTGGACAGCTCGTTCACCGAAGTCATGGTGCGATCGAGCTTGGCGGTCAGTTCCGGCATGCGCGCCAGCGTCGGCTGCAGCTGTTTCGGGATCTCGCCGTAGGCTTGCGCCGCCTTGCTGATGTTGTCGACGGCGCCGGTGATCTTGTCGGCGTTCTCCTGGCTCAGGATGCTGTTCAGGCTGTTCGTGATCTGCTCGGTCTTCTCGAGGATGGACAGGCCGCGCTTTTCCAGCTGGTCCAGCAGGCCGGGACGCAGCGGGATGCGCGCCACATGGCCCTTGTCGCTTTGCAGCAGGGGCGAGCCGGTGCGGTCGTCGTCGAGCTGGATGAAGGCGATCCCGGTCACACCCTGGTAGCCGAGCGAGGCGAAGGTGGTGGTGGTGACCGGCGCGCCGTCGGCGATCGACAGCCTGATCAGGATCTGGCCGGTCACGCGCGGGTCGAACACGATGTCGTCGACGCGCCCGACCTCGAGGCCGCGGTAGCGCACCGCGGCCTGCGGGTTCAGGCCCGGAATGGTCTGGGTGGTGACGATCTCGTAGGGATGCATCTGGGTGCGGTCGCGGTTCAGCCACAGGCCGACCAGGATGGCCGCCACCAGCAGCGCGACCGTGAAGAAGCCCGTCATCAGGGCATACGATCTGTTTTCCATGTCAGTCTTCCGTTTCCTTTCCGGCGTAGCGCTCTTCCAGCACTTCCAGCGCCCGCTGGCCGCGCGGGCCGAGGAAAAATTGTTTGATGAAGGGATGCTTCACGCGCAGCACGTCGCATGCGGGGCCGACCGCCAGCACGTGCTTCTCGGCCAGCACCGCGATGCGCGAGGACAGCGCGAACAGGGTATCGAGGTCGTGGGTGACCATCACCACGGTCAGGTGCAGCTCGTTGTGCAGGGTCTGGATCAGCTCGACGAAGGTGTCCGAGAGGTCGGGATCCAGGCCGGCGGTGGGCTCGTCCAGGAACAGCAGCTGGGGCTCGAGCGCCAGCGCGCGCGCCAGCGCGGCGCGCTTGATCATCCCGCCCGACAGGTCGGACGGCATCTTGTTGGCGTCGCCCGGGCCCAGGCCCACCATGTTCATCTTCAGCAGCACGGCATCGCGGATCACGTCCTCGGGCAGGGCGCGCAGCTCGCGCAGCGGCAGGGCGATGTTGTCGAACACCGTCAGCGCCGAATACAGGGCGCCCTGCTGGAACAGCATGCCCCAGTGGTTGCGCATGCGCTGCAGCTGTTCCGGACTGGCGCTGCTGACGTCCTCGCCGAACACCGTCACCGTGCCGCTCGACGGGTGTTCCAGGCCCAGCATCTGGCGCAGCAGCACGGTCTTGCCGGTGCCCGAGCCGCCGACGATGGACAGGATCTCGCCCGCGTAAATATCGAGGCTCAGGTCCTGGTGCACCACGGTGCGGCCGAAGCGGGTCCAGAGGTTGCGGATCTGGACCACCGGCGGTCCGACTTTTTCGTCGGGCTTGAGATTCAGGGTCTGGGTTTGGGTCTTGTCCATCAGCTGAACCCCACGCCGGAAAAGACGATCGCGAACACGGCGTTGGCCATGATGACGACGGTGATCGCGGTGACCACCGAGGTCGTGGTCAGGCGCCCCAGGCTTTCGGTGTTCGGCTTGATGCGCAGGCCGAAGTGGCAGGCGGTCAGGGCGATCAGCATGCCGAACACGATGCCCTTGCCGAGGCCGATCATGTAGTTCACTATCGGCACCGCCGACGGCAGCTTCTGGATGAAGTAGCGCAGCGACAGGCTCAGTTCGACCTTGGCCGCCAGCATGCCGCCCAGCAGGGCCATGGAGTCGGTCCAGACCACCAGCAGCGGCATCGCGATCGCCAGTGCGATCACCTTCGGCATGATCAGGCGGTAGCCGTGCGAGATGCCCATCACCAGCATGGCGTCGAGTTCCTCGGTCACCCGCATCACGCCCAGCTGGGCCGTGATCGAGGAGCCTGAGCGGCCGGCCACCAGGATCGCCGCCAGCAGCGGCCCGAGTTCGCGGATGATCGCCATGCCGAGGATGTTGACCAGGTAGATGTCGCCGCCGAACATGCGCAGCTGCTGCGCCGACAGGTAGGACAGCACGATCCCGATCAGGAAGCCCACCAGGGCGGTGATGCCCAGGGCCTGGAAGCCGGAATGGTAGATGTTGGCCGAGATTTCCTTCCACGGCCCCGTGCCTGGATTGCGGATGAAGCGGCCGACGTCCTGCACCACCTGGCCGACCAGGATCACCACCGCCTTCATGTGCTCGAAGAAGGACAGCACGCCCGAACCCAGCCTGATCACCCAGTTGAAGGGACTGGTGCGCACCCGCGGCAGCTCGATGCCGCTGGCCTGCTCGAGGCGCGCGAACAGTTCTTCCTGCTTCGGGTCGAGCGTCAGGTGGCTGGGACGCTTCTTGCCCCAGGCGCTCCAGAACATCTGGGCGCCGATGTGGTCGAGGCTCGTCACTTCCGACAGGTCCCAGGCCAGCGAGGGTTTGCCGGCCAGTCCGGCCAGGGTCTTGTTGATGCTCTTGATGGCGCCGCGCCTGGCCAGCGCGTGGACCTGCCATACGCCGCGCGCCACCACGGACTGCTCCGTCCCAGCGGGCCTCTGCTCCGGGCTGGGATGTTCGATAGTTAATGTTGGCGCATTTTCAATCTGCATTACGGCAGTGTAAAAGAGAATCGCAGGAGGTGCCACACGCGCGGCGGTAACGTGCCTGTGCCGGCGTCCTCAGGCGGCCAGGTGGCGGACCTGGCGTTCGGGCGCGGCGGCGGCTGCTTTTTGCTTGTGCGCGGACTGGCCGGCCGGCTTGTCGACATTGCCGGCGTAGTCGCTGGCCAGCAGCGCCTTCGCCGCATCCTCGCTCATGCCCTTCAGTTGCAGCCATTCCTGCACCAGCTTCGCCAGGCGGTCGAGGGCGATGCGGTGG
This sequence comes from Massilia sp. 05N420, assembly GCF_056397205.1. Taxonomy (NCBI): domain Bacteria; kingdom Pseudomonadati; phylum Pseudomonadota; class Betaproteobacteria; order Burkholderiales; family Oxalobacteraceae; genus Massilia; species Massilia sp. 05N420. The sequence goes on along the minus strand of NZ_JBFTMX010000049.1, from coordinate 1,716 downwards.
GTGGCGTCGGTCCGGGTGTACATCCAGTCGGAGAAGGCCATGAAGTTCGCAAAGGGCGTCTCGCCCAGCAGCGTCTTGACGGTATGCGCGAAGCGGCCGGAGTTGGCGACCAGGTCCCAATAGCGGGCAAAGCGCACCAGGCGCTGCATTGTCGGGAAGTCGATGCGGTCGGTGGCCAGTACGGTATAGGGCGGGTAGGGATCGAACACCATCCCGTAAGGCTCGGTGTGGCGGATGATCGGCGTGCCGCGCAGGCGCTTCAGGATGCCGAACTGGATCTCGTGCGGGCCGAGCGATACCAGGTGGTCGAAGCCGCGCGCGAAGCTGTCGACGCCCTCGCCCGGCAGGCCGGCGATCAGGTCGACGTGCAGGTGGGCGTGCGAGTGTTCGTGCAGCCAGCGGATGTTGTCCGCGGCCTTGGCATTGTCCTGGCGCCGGCTCACCAGCGCCTGCACCTCGGGATTGAAGCTCTGGATGCCGATCTCGAACTGCAGGGCGCCCGGCGGGAATTGTGCGATGGTCGTCTTCAGCGCTTCCGGCAGGTGGTCGGGGACCAGCTCGAAGTGGGCATAGACCGGATCGTTTGGCGCGGCAGCGATCTTGTCGAGGAAGAACTGCATGATGCGCTGGCTGGTCTTGACGTTCAGGTTGAAGGTGCGGTCGACGAACTTGAACAGCCGGGCGCCGCGTTGGTAAAGACCTTCCATCTCGGCCAGGAAGCCGTCGATGCCGAAGGGCCAGGCGGTCTTGTCCAGCGACGAGAGACAAAACTCGCACTTGAAAGGGCAGCCGCGCGAGGCTTCCACGTAGATGGTGCGGTGGGCGATGTCCTCGTCGCTATATAAAGAGTAGGGCAGGGCGATGTCGGCCATCGGCGGCTGGACGCCGGCATGGACTTTCATGATCGGCTTCGGGCCGCGCAGGATCTCGCCGCACAGCTTGGGGAAGCTGACATCGCCCCAGCCGGTGACAGTGTAGTCGGCCAGGCGGACGATCTCCTGCTTGTCCGTTTCGTAGGAGACCTCGGGACCGCCCAGAACGACGGTCACCTCGGGTGCGACGCGCTTGAGCATGGCGACGACCCTGGTCGTCTCCTCGACGTTCCATATATAGACGCCGAAGCCGACGATGCGCGGCTTCCTGGCCAGCAGGCGTTCGACCACTTCAGTGGTCTTGGCGCCGATGACGAATTCCATCAGCGCAGTCTGCTCCTGCAGCTCTCCCATATTGGCCAGCAGGTAGCGCAGGCCCAGCGAAGCGTGGGCATAGCGGGCGTTGAGGGTGGAGAGCAGGATGGTCATGGCGGTGCGGATCGGAAATCGGGACGGCAAAGCGTGCATTGTACCGGTCCGGCGCGCGTCTGCAGTGGCGCTGCATGTGCGGGCCTTGCGGGGCTGCCGGGGCTTTGCTATCATTCGGTCCCTCGTTGAATACGACCGCCGATTCAAGTTTTTACGGCAGTTTCACCGAGGTGTGTCCGAAAGGCACGAAGCAAAAAGAAGTTGACGAACACTGCGAAACACTGCATAATCTCGCTTCTCTGCTGCTGACGAACAAAACGATTCGCCGAATGCAGCAAGGCAGTACCGAATACGATCTTTAACAATCAACAGTCGATAAGTGTGGGCGTTTGATGAAGTGCCAGCATCCTTCGGGATGCTGAATGCTTAAATTATCAAATGTTCACAAAAAGTATAACGTTGCTCAGCAATGAGT
>NZ_JBFTMX010000048.1:0-38597 GCF_056397205.1 Massilia sp. 05N420 | reverse complement strand
CCCCTCGTCCGTGCCGGACGAGGATTCGATTTCCTTCTGCTCATGCGAGTATTCAAAAACAAAGCCCCACCGGCTTGCGCCGGCAGGGCTTTGTTTTTGAATACTGGTGGAGGCGGAGGGAATCGAACCCTCGTCCGCAAGCACTCTACAGACAGTTCTACATACTTAGCACTATCTTTTAATTTAACCAGTACAACGGGGATGTGCACCCTGTGTACAAGCGAGTCACCTTAAATTTCGGAAGCAACCAAGTGACCCAGTTGATTCCTAGCCTCTGTAAATGACTCTACTTGCCTTGCGGCTCACCCCAGAGGCGAGGTGATGTAGAGCTAGCAGCGATTAGGCTGCGAGTGCGTACGAGTTATCGTTTGCAGTTATTGATTTCTGGATGTATTTACGAGGTAACCAGTCCTCGGTATGCCCTGCGCTGCTTTGCAACCCACGTCGAAACCAGGTCGCCCCCCAACGAAGAACTACCATTGTACTCCAAACCGAGGCGGTGTGCAGTGATACGGACCTCTCCGAGAACACACGAAAATGTTAACTTTCGATAGATTTTCATTGTCAAATCCGAACTATCATGCATGGTTGCTGGAGACGGCTCGATGACACTGAACGGAGAGAATATGGCATGTATCGTCTGCGGTACGCCGCAAACCGCTGGTTTGGCTGGATGGCATGCGTCCTGCCACGAATGTGGGTACGAAAGTGCCGCTCTGCAAGGAGCGATCAACGAGAAGACGGCGGGGGCGCCGGTCGACGAGGATGAGCGCGAGCTGGGCCTGAAGGCGCTGCGGCAGGAGAACTTCCGTGACATCGTCGACATCGCGGTTCGCCTGGCCCGGCCGGGCGCGCGCAAGCTGCTCGATGTCGGCTGCGCCCATGGCTGGTTCCTGGAGACCGCGCGCGAGCGCTTCGAAGCGCTGGGGATCGAGCCGGATGCCGTGGTCGGCGGACGCACGGCGGCGCGGGGCTTGCCGGTGCGTCAGGGATATTTTCCGGATGCGCTGGAGGCCGGCGAACGCTTCGACCTCATCGTCTTCAATGACGTCATCGAACACATTCCCGACATCCGCGCCGCGCTCGACGCCTGCCATGCTCGCCTGGAGGAGGGCGGCTTGCTGATCCTTAACCTGCCCAACAGCGCAGGCTTCTTCTATCGGCTGTCGAAGGCCTTTGCGCGGATGGGCTGGCGCAGCCCTTTTGAGCGCCTGTGGCAGAAGGACCTGCCTTCGCCCCACGTCCATTACTTCCGTCCCGCCAACCTGGAGCGTCTGGTGTCACGGCACGGCTTCGAGCGCCTGCATTCCGGCGAACTGCCTTCGCTGCGCGCCAAGGGCTTGCTGGAGCGTATCCGCTGCGCCGGCAATATCTCCGGCCCCTCGCTCTACCTGCAATACGCCGCCGTGATGTGCGCGCTTCCGCTGCTGCGCCTATTCCCGAGCGACATCATCGTCAGCGTGTTCCGCAAGACGTAAAAAAGCCGCGGGCTTGCGCATCCGCGGCTTTCCTTCAGGGGACCGGCGATCAGCGGTTGATCATCTGGTTGCCGATCATGCCGCCGCCGATGATGCCGGCCACGGTGGCGAGCTTGCGGCCGTTGCCGCTGCCGACCTGGTTACCGATCAGGCCGCCGATCACGGCGCCGGTGCCGATGCCGACGTAGTTCGGCTGCGGTGCCGGACGCGGTGCCGGGGCGTAGTAATCGTCACGGGCATAGCTGTGGTGGGCGACGGTGCGCGGACGCGGTGCAGCCTGTTTCACCGGCACTTCCTTGATCACGGTTTCCTTGATCACCACCGGAGCCGGGGCGGGCGCCGGCTGGACTGCCACCTGTTGACCATATGCCGGCTGGCCATAGCCCGGCTGCGCGTAGGCGGCCGGCTGGACGTAGCCTGCAGCCACCGGCTGGGCGTAGCCGACAGGCGCCTGCTGCACGCCCTGCGGCGCGACGGGGGCGGCGACCGGGGCCAGTGCGCCGGCGTAGCCAGGCGCGGCCTGGGAGCTCATCAGCGCGGCCGGCTGGGCTTGCGGAGCGCTGTTCGAGCTCGGCAGGATGCCGGTGATGGCGGCGGCGCCGGCCAGGCTGACGACGATGACCGACACGGCGGCGCCGGCCATCAGCGGGTGGATACGGTTGGTGGTGGTCTTGATCGCTTCCATGTTCTCTGCTCCCGAAACGTTGCGTTGTTGTATGGGAGTAGATTAATGGCGGAAGTCACGCAGAGATAGACTGATCCCTGTATCAATCGTAAAGATATGTAAGCGCTTGATCAGGCCGATGCTTCGGCAGTACGTGCGGCGTCGATCACGTCGCGCAACACCTGCAGCAGGTGCAGCGGGTTGTCGAGCAGGTAGTCGGCGCCCCAGGTCGCGGGCGGAATCTCGCCGCAATAGCCCCAGCCGCAGGCGACCGTGACCATGCCGGCGGCGCGGCCGGCTTCGACGTCGCGCTGGTCGTCGCCGACGTACCAGCATTCCTCGGCGGCCAGGCCCAGCAGGCGCGCGCCTTCCAGCAGCGGGGCCGGGTGGGGCTTGGCGAAGGCGGTGGTATCGCCGGAGACGACGCAGCCGGCGTGCGCCAGGCCGATTTGCGGGATCAGCGGGTCGGTGAAGCGCATCGGCTTGTTGGTGACCACGCCCCAGGCCATACCGGCCTGCTCGATGCCGTCCAGCAGTTCGGGCACGCCGTCGAACAGGCGGCTCTCGACCGCCATCGCCGACTGGTAGCGGTCGAACCATTGCAGGCGCAGTTCTTCATAGCCCTCGTCACCCGGCGCCAGGCCGAAGGCGGCGCCGATCATGCCGCGTGCGCCGGCCGAGGCGGTCGGGCGCAGCACCGCGTAGGGCGTCGGTTCGAGGCCGCGCTCGGTGCGCAGCCAGTTGACGGCGGCGGCGAGGTCGGGCGCGGTATCGGCCAGGGTGCCGTCGAGGTCGAACAGGACGGCGCGCGGCACGGGCAGGCGGGAGGGAAAGGTCATGCAGTATCGTCTTAAAGCGGCTTGGTGCAGGCCACCATGTAGTTCACATCGGTGTCCTGGTTCAGCGAGTAGATCTTGGTCAGCGGGTTGTAGCTCAGCCCCTTCAGGCCTTCGACCTGCAGGCCGGCGGCGCGGATGAAGCTGGAGAGCTCGGCCGGCGTGATGAACTTGGCGTAGTCGTGGGTGCCGCGCGGCAGCATGCGCAGCACGTACTCGGCGCCGATCACCGCGAACAGGTAGGACTTCGGATTGCGGTTCAGGGTCGAGAAGAATACGTGGCCGCCCGGTTTCACGAGGGTCGCCGCGGCGCGCACGATGGCGGCCGGATCGGGCACGTGCTCGAGCATTTCCATGCAGGTGACGACGTCGAACTGGCCCGGTTCCTCGGCGGCCATGTCTTCGGCGGCGATGAGCTTGTAGCGCACCTCGACGCCCGATTCCAGGCTGTGCAGGTCGGCCACTTTCAGGGCCTTCTTCGACAGGTCGATGCCGGTCACTTTCGCGCCCTTGCGCGCCATCGATTCCGACAGCACGCCGCCGCCGCAACCGATGTCGATCACGTTCTTGCCGCTCAGGGGCACGCGCGCGTTGATCCATTCCAGGCGCAGCGGATTGATCTCGTGCAGCGGGCGGAACTCGGACGTCGGGTCCCACCAGCGGTGGGCCAGCTCGCTGAACTTCTGGATTTCCAAGGGGTCGGCGTTGGCCGTCGTCGATGCTTGCGTAGTCATAGGTGCGAATAATAGCGGAAATGCCGCCGTGCTACGGTTGGGTTGGCGAAAAAAAACCCCGCCGAAGCGGGGTTTGTCCGGGGCGTCAGCCCGCCAGCGGCAGATTACTGCTGCTGGGTGCCGCGGGTGCCGACCACTTCGATTTCCACGCGGCGGTTCTTGGCGCGGCCTTCGGCAGTCTTGTTGTCGGCCACAGGCTGCTTCTCGCCCTTGCCTTCGGTGTAGATGCGGTTCGATTCCACGCCCTTGCCTTGCAGGTAGGCCTTGACGGCTTCAGCGCGGCGGACCGACAGCTTCTGGTTGTAGGCATCGGTACCGATCGAGTCGGTGTGGCCGACGGCGATGATGACTTCCAGGTTGATGTCCTTCAGCTTCGAGACCAGGTCATCCAGCGATGCCTTGCCGGCCGGCTTCAGCACGGCTTTGTCGAAGTCGAAGAAGGCGTCAGCCGAGTAGCTCACTTTTTCCGAGGTCGGGACCGGAGCCGGAGCCGGTGCCGGGGCAGGTGCCGGGGCCGGAGCTTCGACCGGCGGCGGCGGCGGCGGCGCGACGCACTTGCCGTTTTCCAGTTTCTCAGGCGCCACGCACAGCGGTGCGTCGCAGCCTGGGACCGCGTCGGCCGGGGTCCAGTAGCCGGTACGCCAGCACAGGCCGAAAGGATTGCGCGCGATCACGCCGCGGGCATCCTGAACGTAAGCGCTGTAAGGCGTCGGCGCCTGGATGTCGGTCGTCAGCGGCGCGTACGGCGGAGCGCTTTGCGCGAAAGCGCTGCCTGCCATCGCGGCCGAGGCTGCGAGCATGAGGGTTGCCAGTTTTTTCATATTTTTTCTTCCTTTCGGTAAATTCTTCCCGCCGCGAAACTTGCGCGCCGATGCGCATGATGTGAGCACGTGGGCAGAATATTAACACTTGCACGGACGTGTCTGTTTCGCATTGTGAAACGAGCAATTAACATCTCGGCCATTTTGCCACATACGCTACATCCGCACGACCGCGGAAAGCCCATTTGCTGCGCATGCGATTTCTCTCGTTGTTTCTGCGCAACAACGTAATTGTGAACGGACCGCAAGCTTGACGAAAGTTTATTACATGCATGTGTCAGATTAGCAAACGTGCGCACGCAAGCCGTGCTGGACTTGCTTTCAAAATGCACTGCTGATATAGCGCGCGTGGTAAAATCTACCCCTTGGAAACTTAAATTTCACGGCCCAAAACAGCCGACCCGCCAATGGATCAATTCGCAAAAGAAACAATTCCAATTTCCCTGGAAGAAGAAATGCGCAAGAGCTACCTCGATTACGCGATGAGCGTGATCGTGGGCCGTGCTCTGCCGGACGCGCGCGACGGTCTCAAGCCGGTGCACCGCCGTGTGCTGTTCGCGATGCACGAGATGAACAACGTGTGGAACCGCCCGTACCTCAAGTGCGCGCGCGTGGTCGGCGAGACCATGGGTAAGTTCCACCCGCACGGCGATGCCTCGATCTACGACACCCTGGTGCGTATGGCGCAGGACTTCTCGCTGCGCTACACCCTGGTCGACGGGCAGGGGAATTTCGGTTCGATCGACGGCGACAGCGCTGCGGCGATGCGTTACACCGAGTGCCGCCTGGACAAGATTTCCCAGGAGCTGCTGGCGGATATCGACAAGGACACCGTCGACTTCCAGCCGAACTATGACGGCAAGGAAAAAGAACCGACCGTCCTGCCGACCCGTATTCCGAACCTGCTGGTCAACGGCTCCTCCGGTATCGCGGTCGGCATGGCGACCAACATTCCGCCGCACAACCTGTCCGAAGTCATCAACGGCGCGCTGCACGTGCTGAGGAATCCGGACTGCACGATCGACGAGCTGATCGAGCTGATCCCGGCGCCGGACTTCCCGACCGCCGGCATCATCTACGGCGTGTCCGGCGTGCGCGACGGCTATCGCACCGGCCGCGGCCGTGTGGTGATGCGCGCCAAGACCCACTTCGAAGAGTACGGCAAGGACGGCGGCCGCGTGGCCATCATCGTCGACGAGCTGCCGTATCAGGTCAATAAAAAGTCGCTGCTCGAGCGCATCGCCGAGAACGTGCGCGACAAGAAGCTGGAAGGCATCTCCGACATCCGCGACGAGTCCGACAAGTCGGGCATGCGCGTGGTGATCGAGCTGAAGCGCGGCGAAGTGCCGGAAGTGGTGCTGAACAACCTGTACAAGCAAACCCAGTTGCAGGACACCTTCGGCATGAACATGGTGGCCCTGGTCAACGGCCAGCCGAAGCTGCTGAACCTGAAGCAGATGCTGGAAAGCTTCCTGTCGCACCGCCGCGAAGTGGTCACCCGCCGCACCGTGTTCGAACTGCGCAAGGCGCGCGAACGCGGCCACATGCTGGAAGGCCTGGCCGTCGCGCTGGCGAACATCGACGAGTTCATCGCCATCATCAAGGCCGCGCCGACCCCGCCGGTCGCCAAGGTCGAGCTGATGCAGCGGACCTGGGATTCGTCCCTGGTGCGCGAGATGCTGAGCCGTACCGAACTGGGCGCATCCGGCGGCATCGACGCCTTCCGTCCGGAACACCTGCCGAAGCACTACGGCATGCAGCCGGATGGCATGTACCGCCTGTCCGACGAGCAAACCCAGGAAATCCTGCAGATGCGCCTGCAGCGCCTGACCGGCCTGGAGCAGGACAAGATCGTCAACGAGTACAAGGAAGTGATGCTCCACATCGCCGACCTGCTCGACATCCTGTCCAAGCCGGAACGCGTCACCGCGATCATCGTGGACGAAATGGGCCAGATCAAGGCCGACTACACCGAGAACGGCAAGGATGCACGCCGCTCGGCCATCGAGCACAACGCCAGCGACCTCGAAACCGAAGACCTGATCACCCCGCAGGACATGGTGGTGACCCTGTCGCACACCGGTTACATGAAGTCGCAGCCGATCTCGGAATACCGCGCCCAGAAGCGCGGCGGCCGCGGCAAGCAGGCGATGGCGACCAAGGACGAGGACTGGATCGACCAGCTGTTCATCGCCAATACCCACGACTACATCCTGTGCTTCAGCAACCGCGGCCGGATGTACTGGCTGAAGGTGTGGGAAGTGCCGCAGGGCTCGCGTAACTCGCGCGGCAAGCCGATCGTGAACATGTTCCCGCTGCAGGACGGCGAGAAGATCACGGTGGTGCTGCCGCTGTCGGGTGAGAACTCGAGCTTCCCGGAAGATCACTACGTCTTCATGGCAACCAGCCTGGGTACCGTCAAGAAGACCCCGCTGAAGGACTTCAGCAACCCGCGCAAGGCCGGCATCATCGCGGTCGACCTGGACGAGGGCGACTTCCTGATCGGCGCCGCGCTTACCGACGGCAAGCACGACGTGATGCTGTTCTCGGACGCCGGCAAGGCCGTGCGCTTCGACGAGAACGACGTGCGCCCGATGGGCCGTACCGCGCGCGGCGTGCGCGGCATGAACCTGGAAGAAGGCCAGAACGTGATCGCGCTGCTGGTGGCCGAGAACGAGCAGCAGTCCGTGCTCACCGCCACCGAGAACGGCTTCGGCAAGCGTACCCCGATCTTGGAGTACACCCGCCATGGCCGCGGCACCAAGGGCATGATCGCGATCCAGACCACCGAGCGTAACGGCAAGGTGGTGGCCGCGACCCTGGTCGACGAAACCGACGAGATCATGCTGATCACGACCGGCGGCGTGCTGATCCGCACCCGCGTGGCCGAGATCCGCGAGATGGGCCGCGCGACCCAGGGCGTGACCCTGATCGCGGTGGAGGACGGCACCAAGCTGTCCGGCCTGCAGCGCGTGGTCGAGAGCGACGTCGACGAGGTGGAGCTGGAGCCGGCGCCGGAATAAGCCGCGTCCCAGCCATCGAAACGGCCCCTGCAGCGATGCACGGGCCGTTTTTCGTTTGACGCATTCGGCGGCGGATTGCTGCAATGCGGCGAAAAATGGTCCGCCCTGAGGATTTTTTGCAAGTTTCGTGCGAAAATCAGGTTCCCCGTCACTGCTGCCATGACGCCAACAGGCTCGCCCACGGGCCGTCCATCCAAAGGATCATCATGAAAAAAACGCTCGCCGCCATCGCTTCCACCTTCATTCTGAGCTGCGCACCCGCTTTCAGTCTGGCGGCGGCGCCGGTGCCGTCCGCCGATCCGGCAGTGGTCGCGGCGACCAGGGACATGCTGGCGGCGATGAAGGTGCGCGAGATGATGACCGGCATGCTGGCGCGCATGGAGCAGCAGATGCCGGCGCAGATGCGGTCGACGATGACGGCCTCGATCAACGGCAATCCCAACCTGGACGCCGCCCAGAAGGCCGAGCAGCTGAAGAAGCTCGACGAGGCGACCCAGGCCGCGGCCGTCCAGGCGCATACGCTGTTCGCCGATCCGACCCTGGTCGACGACATGCTCGCGGAAATGGTGCCGCTGTATGCGGAAACCTATACGCTGGACGAGATCCGCCAGCTGACTGCCTTCTACACTTCGCCGCTGGGCCAGAAGATGCAGGCCAAGATGCCCGAGCTGATGACCCGCAGCATGGAGATCAGCCAGCGCGTGATGATGCCGCGAATCCAGAAAGCCATGGCGCAAAGCCACCAGGCTCTCGGCGGGAAGTGAGGCAACAGGCACGATGACCCAGGTTTTCAATTTTTCCGCCGGCCCGGCCGTCCTCCCGAAGGAAGTTCTCCAGCAGGCCGCCGCCGAGATGCTCGACTGGCACGGCAGCGGCATGTCGGTGATGGAGATGAGCCACCGCGGCCCCGAATTCATCTCGATCTACGAGCAGGCCGAAGCCGACCTGCGCGAACTGCTGAACGTCCCGTCCAACTACGAGATCCTGTTCATGCAGGGCGGGGGGCTGGGCGAGAATTCCCTGGTGCCGCTGAACCTGGCCGGCCGCAAGCCCCAGCCGGCCACCATCGATTTCGTGCAGACCGGTTCCTGGTCCAGCAAATCCCTGAAGGAAGCGCGGCGCTACGCCAACGTCAACATCGCCGCCTCCGGCGAGGCGAGCGGCTTCACCACGGTGCCGCCGCAGGAAAGCTGGAAACTCAGCAGCGACGCCGCCTACCTGCACGTCTGCACCAACGAGACCATCGACGGCGTCGAATTCAATTTCGTCCCGACCGTGCAGGGCGAGACCCCGCTGGTGGCCGACATGTCCTCGCACATCCTGTCGCGCGCCGTCGACGTCTCGAAATACGGCGTGATCTTCGCCGGCGCCCAGAAGAACATCGGCCCGGCCGGCCTGACCCTGGTGATCGTCCGCGACGACCTGCTGGACCACGCGCTGCCGATCTGCCCCGGCGTCTTCAACTGGCGCGCGGTGGCGGATGCCGACTCGATGCTGAACACGCCCCCGACCTACGCGATCTACATCGCCGGCCTGGTGTTCGCTCACCTGAAGCGGCTGGGCGGCGTGGCCGAGATGGAACGCCGCAATATCGAAAAAGCGCGCCTGCTGTACGAGGCGCTGGATGCCGACGATTTCTACCGGAATCGCGTGGCGCCCGATTGCCGTTCGCGCATGAACATACCCTTCTACCTGCGCGACGAATCCCTGAACGACCAATTCCTGGCCGGCGCCAAGGCGCGCGGGTTGCTGCAACTGAAGGGCCACAAGTCCGTCGGCGGTATGCGGGCATCGATCTACAACGCGATGCCGATCGAGGGCGTGCATGCCCTGGTCGATTATTTGAACGAGTTTGCCGGGCGCTGATCACCCGCCGTCATTCCCGCGCAGGCGGGAATCCAAGTTTGTCGAGCAGTCGAGATGCATGCAGAACTTGGGTTCCCGCCTTCGCGGGAAGTCGGTTCCGGTAGTGCCGGGAACGACGGGCAAACGATAATCATGAGCAAACAATGACAGACAAATTACAACCCCTGCGCGAACAGATCGATGCGATCGACGCGCAAATCCTCGAACTCCTGAGCCGCCGCGGCAAGGTGGCCCAGGAGGTCGGCCACGTGAAGGCCGAAACCAATGCGCCGGTGTTCCGCCCGGAGCGCGAAGCCCAGGTGCTGCGCAAGGTCGCCGAGAACAATCCCGGTCCACTGAAGGGCCAGGACGTGCAGACCATCTTCCGCGAGATCATGTCGTCCTGCCGCGCGCTGGAAAAGCGCATCACGGTCGCCTATCTCGGCCCCACCGGCACCTTCAGCGAGCAGGCCGTGTTCCAGCACTTCGGCAGCGCCGTCGAAGGCCTGCCCTGCGTGTCGATCGACGAAGTGTTCCGCGCCACCGAGGCCGGCACCGCCGACTACGGCGTGGTGCCGGTCGAGAACTCGTCGGAGGGCGCGATCAACCGCACCCTCGACCTGATGCTGGCCACCACCGCCATCATCAGCGGCGAAGTCTCGATCCCGGTCCACCACAGCCTGATGAGCAAGACCGGCAGCATGGACGGCGTGAGAGTCGTGTGCGCGCATTCGCAGGCCCTGGCCCAGTGCCAGGCCTGGCTCAACCTGCACCACCCGAACGTCGAGCGCCGCGCCGTCGCCTCGAACGCCGAAGCCGCCGTGCTGGCCAGCCAGGATCCGACGATCGCAGCGATCGCCAGCGAGATGGCGGGCGAGCAGTACAAGCTGGGCGTGGTGCAAGCCCACATCCAGGACGATCCGCACAACCGCACGCGCTTTGCCGTGATCGGCTGCCAGGCCACCGGCCCGTCGGGCCAGGACCGCACCTCGCTGGTGCTGGCGGTGCCGAACAAGGCCGGCGCCGTCTACAATCTGCTGGCCCCGCTGGCCAGGCACGGCGTGTCGATGACCCGTTTCGAGTCGCGCCCGGCGCGCATCGRCACCTGGGAATACTACTTCTACGTCGACGTCGAAGGGCACCTGCAGGATGCGGCCGTCGCCCGCGCCCTCGAGGAGCTGAAAGCCAACGCCGCCTTCTTCAAGGTGCTCGGCTCGTATCCGCTAGGCTTGTAATCCATTTTTCATTTGTCATCGAGAGTCCCCATGTCGCAATTCGGTCCAGAATACGTCCGTGCCATCGCCCCTTACCAGGCGGGCAAACCCATTTCCGAAGTCGCCCGCGAGTTCGGCCTGGATGAAGCCAATATCGTCAAGCTGGCATCCAACGAGAACCCCTTCGGCGTGCCGGAATCGGCCAGGCAGGCCATGGCCGCCGCCGCCGCGGAACTGGGCCGCTATCCGGACGCCAACGGCTTCGAGCTGAAGGCCGCGCTGGCCAAGCGCTACGATGTGCCGGCCGACTGGATCACCCTCGGCAACGGCTCCAACGATATCCTGGAGATCGCCGCCCACGCCTTCGTGCAGAAGGGCCAGGCGGTGCTGTACTCGCAGTATTCGTTTGCCGTGTACGCGCTGGCGGCCCAGGGCGTGGGCGCGCGCGGCATCGTGGTGCCGGCCAGGGACTACGGCCACGACCTCGATGCGATGGCGGCCGCGATCGATGCGGACACCAAGCTGGTCTTCATCGCCAATCCGAACAACCCGACCGGCACCTTCATTTCGGCGCCCGAGATCGAAGCTTTTCTCACCAAGGTGCCGGCCAATGTCGTCGTCGTGCTGGACGAGGCCTACAACGAATACCTGGAACAGAAGGACCAGTTCGAGTCGACCCAGTGGGTGCGCAAGTTCCCGAACCTGATCGTCTCGCGCACCTTCTCGAAGGCCTACGGCCTGGCCGGCCTGCGCGTCGGCTTCGCGATCGCCCAGCCGGCGGTGACCGACCTGATGAACCGCATCCGCCAGCCCTTCAACGTGAATTCCCTGGCCCAGGCCGCGGCCATCGCCGCCCTGAACGACAAGGAATTCCTGCAGAAGGGTGCCGAGAACAACCGCGCCGGCTACAAGCAGCTGACCGCCGCCTTCGACGAGCTCAAGCTCGAGTACGTGCCCTCGCACGGCAACTTCGTGCTGGTGAAGGTGGGCGAGGACGAAGGCGCGGGCGCGCGCGTGAACGTGGCGCTGCTGAAGCAGGGCGTGATCGTGCGTCCGGTCGGCGCCTATGGCCTGCCGCAGTGGCTGCGCATCTCGATCGGTTTGCCGGAAGAGAATGCACGCTTTATCGAAGCACTGCGCGAGGCACTGGCCTGAATGTTCGATAAAGTCGTCATCGTCGGCGTCGGCCTGATCGGCGGCTCCTTCGCCCTCGGCCTGAAGGCGGCCGGCGCGGCGCGGCGGATCGTCGGGCTGGAGCGTTCCGGCGCGGCGCTGGAGAGGGCGGGGCAGCTCGGCATCATCGACGAAGCCTGCACCGATCCGCGGCAGGCCCTGCGCGGCGCCGATCTGGTGCTGCTGGCGGCGCCGGTGGCCCAGACCGCCCGCATCCTCGAATCGCTGCTGCCCTGGCTGGAGCCGCATACCATCGTCACCGACGCCGGCAGCACCAAGGCGGACGTGGTCGCCAGCGCGCGCGCCGTGCTCGGCGAACGCATCGCCCAGTTCGTGCCCGGCCACCCGATCGCCGGCCGCGAATCGAACGGTCCGGACGCCGCCATCCCCGATCTCTACCGCGGCAAGAAAGCCGTGCTGACGCCGCTGCCGGAAAACCAGCAAGCGGCAGTCGACAAGGTGGCCGCCGCCTGGCGCGCCTGCGGCGCCATCATCCACGTCCTCGGGCCGGAAGAGCACGACAAGGTGTTCGCCGCCGTCAGCCACCTGCCGCACCTGCTGGCCTACGCGCTGGTCGACGATATCGCCAACAAGCCGCATGCGGACCTGCTGTTCCAGTATGCGGCCAGCGGCTTCCGCGACTTCACCCGGATCGCCGGCTCTTCACCCGAGATGTGGCGCGACATCAGCCTTGCCAACCGCGACGCGCTGCTCGGTGAGCTGGATGCCTATCTGGCACAATTGAATGGCCTGCGCGCGCGCCTGCTTGATGCCGATGGCGTCGCGCTGGAAGCGATCTACGGCAATGCCCAGCGCGCCCGCCGCGCATGGATCGAAGCGATCGAAGCCGCCGAAAAACCGCCCGCACCGGAATCAGGAACAGAATGAGCCAAGCAAAACACTACCCCGAACACCTCGACCTGGAACCCGTGATGCACGTGGAAGGCGCCGTGCGCCTGCCGGGTTCGAAGAGCATTTCCAACCGTACCCTGCTGCTGGCCGCACTCAGCGAGGGCACGACCACCATCCACGACCTGCTGGCCTCGGACGACACCCTGGTGATGCTGGGCGCCCTCAAGTCGCTCGGCATCGAGTGGGAGCAGCTGGACGAGCGCACCCACGTCGTGCACGGCGCCGGCGGGCAGCTGCCCATCCATGAAGCGGACCTCTTCATGGGCAATGCCGGCACCGCGATCCGTCCGCTGACGGCGGCCCTGGCCGTGATCGGCGGCGATTACACCCTGCACGGCGTGCAGCGCATGCACGAGCGCCCGATCGGCGACCTGGTCGACGCCCTGAACGCGGTCGGCGCCCAGATCGAGTACCTGGGTGCCCCGGGCTATCCGCCGCTGCGGATCCGCCGCGGCCACATCCACGCCGACCGCATGTCGGTGCGCGGCAATGTCTCGAGCCAGTTCCTGACCGCGCTCCTGATGGCCGCGCCGCTGATGGCGAAAGACCGCCCGGTGACCATCGAGGTGGAAGGGGAGCTGATCTCCAAGCCTTACATCGAGATCACGCTGAACCTGATGCGCCGCTTCGGCGTGACGGTCGGGCAGGACGGCTGGGCATCCTTCACGGTGCAGCCGGGCCAGCGCTACCATACTCCCGGCACCATCCACGTGGAGGGCGATGCCTCGTCCGCCTCCTATTTCCTGGCGGCCGGCGCGATTGCCGGCGGTCCGGTGCGGGTCGAGGGCGTGGGCCGCGACAGTATCCAGGGCGACGTGCGCTTCGCCGACGCGCTCGAGCAGATGGGCGCGACCATCGTCAAGGGCGACACCTGGATCGAGGCCCGTTCGAACGGCGTGCTGAAAGCCATCGACGCCGACTTCAACCACATTCCGGACGCCGCCATGACGATCGCCGTGGCCGCGCTGTATGCCGACGGCACCAGCACGCTGCGCAACATCGCCAGCTGGCGCGTGAAGGAGACCGACCGCCTGGCCGCGATGGCGACCGAGCTGCGCAAGGTCGGCGCGATCGTGGAGGAGGGCCCGGACTATATCCGCGTGACCCCGCCGGCCGAGCTGCAGCCGGCCACCATCGACACCTACGACGACCATCGCATGGCGATGTGCTTCTCGCTGGCTTCGCTGGACGGCAAGGCGCGGCGCGGCAATGCCATGCGCATCAACGATCCGAAGTGCGTGGCCAAGACCTTCCCGGATTACTTCGAGACGTTTGCGTCGATTGCCAAAGAAGAATTATTCTGACGAACAAGCTACGTATGCCCCATTCAAATATTCCCGTCATCACCGTCGACGGACCGACCGCGTCCGGCAAGGGCACGGTGGCCCACCGGGTGGCCGACCACCTGGGCTTCCACCTGCTCGATTCCGGCGCCCTGTACCGCCTGACCGCGCTGTCGGCGCTGCGCCGCGGCACCATCCTGTCGGACGAACACGCGGTCGCCAAGGTGGCCGAACACCTGCCGGCCCGTTTCAACGGCGGCCACATCTACCTGGGCACGGAGGACGTCAGCAATGCGATCCGCGCCGAGGAAGTCGGCAATACCGCCTCGAAGATCGCGGCCCTGCCGGCGGTGCGCCAGGCCCTGTTCGGGCTGCAGCTGGGCTTTCGCCAGACCCCGGGACTGGTGGCCGACGGGCGCGATATGGGGACCGTCATCTTCCCTGGCGCCAAGCTGAAAGTGTTTCTGACGGCAAGTGTCGAGGCGCGTGCGCAACGCCGGTATAAGCAATTGATTGACAAAGGGTTTTCTGCTAATATGGACGATCTGCTGGCGGATTTGCAGTCCCGCGATGCGCGCGATACCCAGCGCGCCGTGGCGCCGCTGGTCCCGGCAGAGGGTGCGCATATCCTCGATACCTCGGAGATGACCGTGGAAGACGCGGTTGCCCAGGTGCTCGGCTGGTGGGCGCACAGCTAGTGGTGCCCGGGGAGTGTTTCCCGGGTGTGTTTCAACCTGACCCAGTTCAGAGGGCATATCGCCGTTCTGCTGGCTAACCTTTCAAAAACTCATGGCTACTGCAGCAAATCAAGATACCGGCATGGAAAGCTTCGCAGCACTCTTCGAAGAGTCGCTGTCGCGTCAAGACATGCGTTCGGGCGAAGTCATTTCGGCCGAAGTCGTGCGTCTGGATCACAACTTCGTGATCGTCAACGCCGGCCTGAAATCGGAAGCTTTCATTCCTATCGAAGAATTCAAGAATGACCAGGGCGAACTGGAAGTCAACGTGGGTGACTTCGTTTCCGTGGCCATCGAATCGCTGGAGAACGGTTTCGGCGATACCATCCTGTCGCGCGACAAGGCCAAGCGCCTGGCATCGTGGCTGGCTCTGGAAAAAGCAATGGAATCCGGTGAAATCGTCACCGGTACCGTCAACGGTAAAGTCAAGGGCGGCCTGACCGTCCTGACCAACGGCATCCGCGCATTCCTGCCGGGTTCGCTGGTCGACACCCGTCCGGTCAAGGACACCACCCCGTTCGAAGGCAAGACCCTCGAATTCAAGGTCATCAAGCTGGACCGCAAGCGTAACAACGTCGTGCTGTCGCGTCGCGCCGTCATCGAAGCATCGATGGGCGAAGAGCGTGCGAAGCTGATGGAAACGCTGAAGGAAGGCACCGTGGTCACCGGCGTCGTCAAGAACATCACCGACTACGGTGCGTTCGTCGACCTGGGCGGCATCGACGGCCTGCTGCACATCACCGACCTGGCATGGCGCCGTGTGCGTCACCCGTCGGAAGTCCTGACCGTCGGCCAGGAAATCACCGCCAAGGTCCTGAAGTACGATCAGGAAAAGAACCGCGTCTCGCTGGGCGTGAAGCAGCTGGGCGACGATCCGTGGACCGGTCTGTCGCGTCGCTACCCGCAAGGCACCCGCCTGTTCGGCAAGGTCACCAACCTGACCGACTACGGTGCGTTCGTGGAAGTCGAGCAGGGCATCGAAGGCCTGGTGCACGTCTCGGAAATGGACTGGACCAACAAGAACGTGGCTCCGAACAAGGTTGTCCAGCTGGGCGACGAAGTCGAAGTCATGGTCCTGGAAATCGACGAAGAGCGTCGCCGTATCTCGCTGGGCATGAAGCAGTGCAAGGCGAATCCGTGGGACGACTTCGGCATGACCCACAAGAAGGGCGACAAGGTCAAGGGTTCGATCAAGTCGATCACCGACTTCGGCGTGTTCATCGGCCTGCCGGGCAACATCGACGGCCTGGTGCACCTGTCGGACCTGTCCTGGACCGAAGCCGGCGAAGAAGCCGTGCGCAAGTTCAAGAAGGGCGACGAGCTGGAAGCCGTGGTTCTGGCAATCGACGTCGAGCGCGAGCGTGTCTCGCTGGGCGTGAAGCAGCTGGAAGGCGACCCGTTCAACAACTTCGCTTCGCTGAACGACAAGGGTACCCTGGTCACCGGCACCGTGAAATCGGTTGAGCCGAAAGGCGCCGTGATCGCCCTGAGCGAGGAAGTCGAAGGCTACCTGCGCGCTTCGGAAATCTCGCGTGACCGCGTTGAAGATGCCGGCACCCACCTGAAAGTGGGCGACAAGGTCGAAGCCCTGGTCATCAACATCGATCGCAAGGCACGCAGCATCCAGCTGTCGATCAAGGCCAAGGACAACGCCGACACCCAGGAAGCGATGAGCAAGCTGGCTTCGGACAGCAACGCTGCATCGGGCACCACCTCGCTGGGCGCCCTGCTGAAGGCCAAGCTCGACAACAAGGGTTAATTAACCTGGGAACGCGCAGATGACCAAGTCCGAGCTGATCAACCGCCTGGCTGAACGTTATTCCCAGCTGGTGGCCAAAGATGCGGAATACGCTGTCAAGACCATCCTCGATGCGATGACCAACGCCCTGGCGACCGGCCAGCGCATCGAGATCCGCGGTTTCGGCAGCTTCGCGCTGAACAGCCGGCCGCCCCGCATCGGACGCAATCCGAAGTCCGGCGACAAGGTGATGGTGCCCGAAAAACGGGTGCCCCACTTCAAGCCGGGCAAGCAGTTGCGCGAGCGGGTCGACGCGATGGTCGGGCAACCGATCATCGAAGACTGAGTCGTCTGCCGTTTGGCGGACAGAAACGGCGTCTCTTCGGAGATGCCGTTTTTTTTATGCCTGCCTATCCCTCGTCCCCGCCTGCGCGGAACGACGGATAGGCCCGCCTTTTGAAAACTCGTCTCAAATATGCGACACTGCGCCTTTGTAGCCACTCCTGACAGGACCTAATGAGATGAAGATCGTTTCAGCCATCCTTGGATGCATCCTGTTCGTCCTCTTTTTCGGCTTCGCCCTCAAGAACACCGATCAGGTGGACCTGCATTTCTTCCTGGGCTATGAACTGCGCGGACCGCTGGTATTGATGCTGCTGGCCTTCTTCATCGCCGGCGCCTTCCTCGGCATCCTGGCGGTGACGCCCACCGTGTTCCGCCACCGCCGCGAAAGCTCCCAGCACAAGAACACCATCCAGGCCCTGCAGAGCGCCGCCGGCACCGCCGCCAGCGCCCCGCAACCCGACAGCGTCACCCCGCGCTGAACCGTCGTAACAACAGAATAAGAATCACATGGAATTTGAAATCTGGTGGCTGCTCGGCATCCCCGTCTTTTTTGCCCTCGGCTGGATCGCCGCCCGCGTCGACATCAAGCAACTCGTGTCCGAATCGCRCAGCCTGCCACGCGGCTACTTCAAGGGCCTGAACTTCCTCCTCAACGAGCAGCCCGACAAGGCGATCGACGCCTTCATCGAGATCGTCAAGCTGGATCCCGAAACCGCCGAGATGCACTTTGCGCTCGGTAACCTGTTCCGCCGCCGCGGCGAGACCGAGCGCGCCATCCGCGTCCACCAGAACCTGCTGTCGCGTCCCGACCTGCCGATCGAGCAGCAGGTGCACGCCCAGTACGAACTCGGCATGGACTACCTGAAGGCCGGCCTGCTGGACCGCGCCGAGGAAACCTTCAACCTGCTGGTCGACACGCAATACGGGGTGCAGGCCCGGCGCGCGTTATTAGAAATTTTCCAGCGCGAAAAGGAATGGCGCCGCGCGATCGCCGCCGCCGAGGGCCTGCAGGAATCCGGCGCCGGCGCCCAGCACAAGGAAATCGCCCAGTTCTACTGCGAGCTGGCCCAGGATGCGCTGGTGCACATGCAGCCGGCCGACGCCATGCAGCTGCTCGACAAGGCCCTGCAGGCCGACCGCAAGAGCGTGCGCGCGACCATGCTGTACGGGGATGCCCAGACCGCCCAGGGCGACATCGAAGGCGCCCTCAAGACCTGGCGCCGCGTCGAGCAGCAGAGCGTGCCCCATGTGGCCCTGGTGGCGGCCCGCCTGATGGACGGCTACCGCAAGGTCGGCCGCCCCCAGGAAGGCGTGAACCTGCTGCGCTCCTACCTGGCGGAAGCGTCGTCGATTGATCTGATCGAGGTGGTGTTCAAGGCCGTCATCGAACTGAACGGCGTGGACGCTGCCAAACAGCTGGTGGTCGAAGAACTGCGCCGCAATCCGACGCTGCTCGGCCTGGACAAACTGCTCGAAGCACGCCTCATGGATGCGCCGGCGAATGTCTGGGAAGAGCTGTCGATGGTGAAGAACCTCGTCCACGGTTATACGCAGAAGCTCGCACGCTACCAGTGCAGCCACTGCGGTTTCAAGGCCCGCCAGTACTATTGGCAATGCCCTGGATGCAGCAAGTGGGAGACCTACCCGCCGCGCCGCACCGAAGAACTCAATGTGATGAATTAAGAATATGAAGATTACGATTATCGGCACCGGCTACGTCGGTCTCGTCACCGGCGCCTGCCTGGCGGAACTCGGCAACGATGTGTTCTGTCTCGACGTCGACCAGCGCAAGATCGACCTGCTCAACAACGGGGGCATCCCCATCCACGAACCCGGCCTGGAAGAGATCGTCGCGCGCAACCGCGCCGCCGGCCGCCTGCATTTCTCGACCGACGTCGCCGCCAGCGTGGCCCACGGCCAGCTGCAGTTCATCGCCGTCGGCACCCCGCCGGACGAAGACGGCTCGGCCGACCTGCAGTACGTGCTGGCCGCCGCCCGCAACATCGGCCGCCACATGGACGGCTTCAAGGTCATCGTCGACAAGTCGACCGTGCCGGTGGGCACCGCCGACCGCGTCTCCGCCGCGATCCGTGAGGAGCTGGCGGCGCGCGGCAAGAGCGGGGCCGAGTTCTCGGTGGTCTCGAACCCCGAGTTCCTGAAAGAGGGCGCCGCGGTCGAGGACTTCATGCGTCCGGACCGCATCGTCATCGGCCTCGACGACACCCCGGCGGGCAGCCGCGCCCACGAGCTGATGAAGCTGCTGTACGCACCCTTCAACCGCAACCACGAGCGCACCTACTGGATGGACGTGCGTTCGGCCGAGTTCACCAAGTACGCCGCCAACGCCATGCTGGCGACCCGCATCTCCTTCATGAACGAGCTGGCCAACCTGGCCGACAAGGTGGGCGCCGACATCGAAGCGGTGCGCCACGGCATCGGTTCCGACCCGCGCATCGGCCACAGCTTCCTGTACGCCGGCGCCGGCTACGGCGGCTCCTGCTTCCCGAAGGACGTGCAGGCGATCGAGCGCACCGCGCGCCAGTACGGCCAGGAACTGCTGATCCTGAGCGCGGTCGAGGCCGTCAACGACCGCCAGAAGCAGGTGCTGGGCCGCAAGGTCGTGGCCCGCTTCGGCGAGGACCTGTCCGGCATGCGCTTCGCGGTCTGGGGCCTGGCCTTCAAGCCGAACACCGACGACATGCGCGAAGCGCCGTCGCGCGTGCTGCTGGCCGAGCTGATCGAACGCGGCGCCACCGCCACCGTGTACGACCCGGTGGCGATGGAAGAGGCGCGCCGCGTGCTGGCCCTCGACCTGGATGAGGAAAAGCTGTCCCGCATCGGCTTCGCCGAGGCGCCGATGGAGGCGCTGGATGGCGCCGAGGCGCTGCTGATCGTCACCGAGTGGAAAGCCTTCCGCAGCCCCGACTTCGAGCAGATCAAGGCGCGCCTGAAGCAGCCGGTGATCATCGACGGCCGCAACCTGTACGAGCCGGCCCTGATGACCAGCCAGGGCATCGAATACCACGGGATCGGCCGTTCGGTCCTGACCAGCAAGTGAGGACAGCGATGTCGAGCTACAAGGACATTCCCAGCCGCCTGCTGCCGACCGACAGCTACCGCCAGGCCGAGGCGCCGCAGCTCGAGAGCGTGCGCCTGCTGGTGGTCGGCGACGTCATGCTCGACCGCTACTGGTTCGGCGACGTCTCGCGCATCTCGCCCGAAGCCCCGGTGCCGGTGGTGCGCATCGAGCGCCGCGAAGCCCGCCTGGGCGGCGCGGCCAACGTGGCGCGCAACGCCGCCGCCCTCGGCGCCCACTGCGGCCTGCTGGGAGTGGTCGGCAACGACGAGGCCGGCGACGAGGTCGAGCAGATCCTGCGCGATTCCAGCATCGATACCTACCTGAAGCGGGACGAGCAGATCTCTACCATCGTCAAGCTGCGCGTGATCGGACGCCAGCAGCAGATGGTGCGCATCGACTTCGAAGAGGCGCCCAGCGAGACCACGCTGCGCGACAAGCTGACCCAGTTCAAGGCCATCCTGCCGGACTACGACGTCATCATCTTCTCCGACTACAACAAGGGCAGCCTGGTGAACGTGGCCGAGATGATCCGCATGGCGCGCGCGGCCGGCAAGACCGTGATGGTCGACCCCAAGGGCGACGATTTCACGCCCTATGCCGGCGCCACCATGCTGACCCCGAACAAGTCGGAACTCAAGCGCATCGTGGGCAGCTGGAAGACCGAGGAACAGCTCGCCGAGAAGGCCCAGAGCCTGCGCGAGAAGCTGGGTCTCACCGCGCTGCTGCTGACCCGTTCGGAAGAGGGCATGAGCCTGTACACCGCCGACGAGGTGYTGCACGTGCATGCCGACGCCCGCGAGGTGTTCGACGTCTCCGGCGCCGGCGACACCGTGATCGCGACCATGGCCGCGATGCTGGGCGTGGGCGCGCCGCTGGCGGAAGCCCTGGCCACCGCCAACCGTGCCGGCGGCATCGTGGTCGGCAAGCTGGGTACGGCCACCGTCACCCGCGACGAGCTGTTCGCGCACCGCCGCCGCACCGACGCCGGCACTTGAGCTTTGCCAAAGGCCGGGCGTCAACGCCCGCCGGGCTGGTCCGTTAATGGATGCGGGCGGCGCTCGCCGTCCACATACAAACCAACGGAGAAGACCAGATGATCAAGAAACTGTTCCTTGCAATCGCCGCGCTGGCGGCGTCGGTCAACATCGCATTCGCCCAGGTCGACGTCAACAAGGCCGATGCCGCGGCACTGGACTCGGTGAAGGGCGTCGGTCCCGTCATGTCGAAGACCATCATCGACGAACGCGCCAAGGGCGAGTTCAAGGACTGGGCCGATTTCCAGAAGCGCGTGAAGGGCGTCGGCGAGAAGCGCGCCGCCAAGCTGTCCGAAGCCGGCCTGCAGGTGAACGGCAAGTCCAAGGAAGGCGCGGCAATGGCTGCGCATTCCGGCGCGCCGATGGCCAAGGCCGATGACAAGGCTGCCAAGCCGGCCAAGGCTTCCAAGTAAGCCTCGTAGGGTGGGCTCGCCTTTCAGTCCACTGGACTGAAGGCCCCACCCTACATTGCTTCGAATCACGCTCTCTGCGGGCGGCGCCATACGCCGCTGTTGATCTCGGATTAGAATGGCGTTTTGAKATCGCAAGAAAGCAGACGCAACCCATGGCATACAAGACCATCCAGGACACGATCGGCAACACCCCGCTGGTGCAGCTGGTCCGCATTCCCGGCGCCGACGCCGCGGCCCGCAACAACGTCATTCTCGGCAAACTCGAAGGCAACAATCCGGCAGGTTCGGTGAAGGACCGCGCGGCGATGTCGATGCTGCGCGGCGCCGAGGAGCGCGGCCAGATCAAGCCGGGCGACACCCTGATCGAAGCGACCAGCGGCAATACCGGCATCGCGCTGGCGATGGCGGCCGCCATCCGCGGCTACAAGATGCTCCTGATCATGCCGGACAACCTGTCGGTCGAACGCCGCCAGAGCATGGCCGCCTACGGCGCCCAGATCATCCTGACCCCGAAGACCGGCGGCATGGAATATGCGCGCGATCTCGCCGAGCAGATGCAGAAGGACGGCAAGGGTATCATCCTGGACCAGTTCGCCAACCAGGACAATCCGCGCGCCCACTACGAGACCACCGGTCCCGAGATCTGGCGCGATACCGAAGGCCGCATCACCCATTTCGTCAGCGCGATGGGCACGACCGGCACCATCATGGGCGTGTCGCACTACCTGAAGGAACGGAACGAGGCGATCCGCATCATCGGCGCCCAGCCGGAAGAGGGCTCGTCGATTCCCGGCATCCGCAAATGGCCGGAAGCCTATCTGCCGAAGATCTTCGACAAGGCGCGTGTCGACCAGGTCGAGAACGTGACCCAGGCTGCTGCGGAACAGATGGCGCGCCGGCTGGCGGCCGAGGAGGGGATCTTCTGCGGTATTTCCGCGGCCGGGGCCTGCGAAATCGCGTTGCGCATTTCGCAGACCGTGGAGAACGCGACGATCGTGTTCGTCGTCTGCGACCGCGGCGATCGTTATCTGTCGACGGGTGTGTTCCCCGCCTGATTGGCTGGATGTCTTTTTCCCGGCGCGAGGTCTGGGCGCTGGGTGTCTCCCCTCACGAGGATGAACTGGCGAAGCTGGCAATACAAATGCTGGTGCCGGTGCGGCGGCACGTGTGGCCGCCGTCCGTAGTCGCGCCCACGGTTATTCTGCGCTGGCGGCTGCGTTGCTGTCCTTGTCCTTCGGCTTGAACTGCTTGTCGCTGATGCGGAATTTCGCACGGCGGTCGCCCATCAGGTAGCGCAGGTCGCGGATCGACAGGTCGCTGACTTCGTGCATGCGGATCAGCAGCGAGGCGCCGACCGGCAGGCGGTGGTGGCGGATCTTCGAGATGACCGGCGGCGCAACTTCCAGGGCGCGGGACAGGGCTGCGTCGTTCTTCAGGCGCAGGTTCTCGATCAGGGTGTCGAGCAGGCGGTTCGGGTTGTACTGCAGCAGTTCGTCATTCTCCGAATCGCTGTTCATATCAATGCCGACTTGGTTCGTCATGATGTCACTATTCCTATTTTTGGGTTTAAGGGAGCTCGTTAGCGGCTCTACTCTATTATCACAACAAAGTTTCGAAAATTTCTACTAAATTATACAACTTTTTCAAATTTAGTACTTAAGAGCAATAACTATCAGGCGTAACTGCTTAATTCGTTGTCTTGCTGCAACAATAGCCGCAATGCAATTCTCTCACAAACTCACTGAAAAAATAATTGCTTTTTATTTAAACTTAAGTGTAAAGCAATCCTCGATGCGCTGCCGCACGTTTCCAAAAAGCATGTAGAAACACCAAGAAATATGGGGGTATCGGGGTGAAAGGTCTGTTTCCTCGGAGAACTACGTCCAGGAAAACAGCATACCCCAGGGAGTATATCGTTGTCAGTACTGCATTAGCTCAGCATTAACACTGTTGTACCGTTACAAACGGATACAAAGTTTCTAGCTGGTTAAGGGTCACATACCCCGTGCCAAACGCACCGCGCGGCCCAGTTCGATCACCGACATGGCATAGAAATAACTGCGATTGTACTTTGTGATTGCAAAGAAATTAGCATTTGCGACCCAGTACTCGGTCGGGGCGGCGCCATTCTGCAGGTCGATCAGGCCGTACTGGCGCTGTTCCGGCAGCGGCGTCCGCGTGACGACGCCGGCGCCGCGCAGCTCGGCCGGCTCGTAGCGGGCCTCGAGTCCGCCCAGCAGCGGCTCCCAGGCAAGGCTCGGCGCGACTTCGGCCGGCAAGACCGAGGGACCGGTCGCATTCCGGTCCCAGCCATGGTTGACCAGGAAGTTGGCCACGCTGCCGATCGCGTCGGCGGCCGAGTTGCGCAGGTCGACGATGCCGTCGCCGTCGAAGTCGACGCCGTATTTCAGGATATTGCCGGGCATGAACTGCGGCATGCCGACCGCGCCGGCAAACGAGCCGAGCAGCGAGAAAGGATCGATGTTTTCCTTGCGCGCCAGCACCAGGGTCTTTTCCAGCTCGCTGCGGAAGAACTGCATGCGGTCGTTGCGGTTCGGCGATTCCGGATAGGCGAAGGCGAGGGTGGTCAGCACGTCCACCACGCGGAAGCGTCCGGTGTCGCGGCCATAGATGGTCTCGACGCCGATGATGCCGACGATGATCTCGGCCGGCACCCCGTAGATCGCCTCGGCGCGTTCCAGCAGGGCCGCGTTCTCGTTCCAGAAGCGGACCCCGGCATTGATGCGGATCGGTTCGATGAAGCGCTCGCTGTAAGCCTGCCAGTTCTTCGGCTTGCCCGGCGGCGCCGGTTTCACCAGCTGGACCGCGGAGTCGATGAAGCGGGTCTTGGCCACCAGTGCGTCCAGCGCCGCGCGGTCGAAGTTGTGGCGGCTGACCATCTCGTCTTCGAAATCGCGTACCGCCTGCCATTCGCCGAAGGCGACCTGTTCGCCGTCATAGTCGATCGCCGGACGCTTGGGCGCCGGCGCGGCTTTCGCGGCCGTGGCTTTGGCCTTGGCTTTTTTGCCAGCCTTGGCGGATTTGGACGCCTTGGACGCCTTGGCCGACTTGGCGCCGGCATGGTGGATCGAGGAGGCGGCGGCGGCGTGGGACGCGTGCCCGGCGCCGATGGCGAGGGCAAGCAGCAGCGGTACAAAAGATTTCATCGAACTCGGGACAGCAACTCTTTCAGGATAGTCGGCAGGCCGGCGCCATGCGGCTGGGACTGCGTGGGCGGCGCATAGCGCCAGGCGCTGTAGCGGCGCAGGAATTCGGCCGCGGCGGCCTTCGGTCCGGAGGCCAGCTCGGCGCCGGCGACACGCGCGGCATATGCCGTCGGGCCTTCGTCCGGCGCACGCGGCAGGCCCAGTTGGCCGAGGCGGTGGCACAGGGCCGAGTATAGCTTATCGACCGGGTCCATCCGCTGTTGCCGCGACAATTTTCCTGCGATCAACAACAGCGCGCATCCCAGGGCCAGCAGGGCCGCGCTGCGCCAGCCGAACAGATTGTCCTGCAGGCTTTCCAGCAAGGCATGCTGGCGCTGCGGCGTGTAGTTCAGCACCCACTGGTTCCAGCCATTGTTGGCGGCGGCGATCGCAAAGCGAACCCTGGCCAGCAGCGAACCGGGGGCCGGCTGCATCAGGCGCCCCAGGCCTTCGATGCCGAAGGGCGCCGGCGCCGGCAGCGCGCGCGCCAGGCTGCGCTGCACGCGCTCCGGCGCGACCGCGGCGGTGGGGTCGACCCGCACCCAGCCCTGTCCCTGCAGCCAGACCTCGGCCCAGGCATGGGCGTCCGACTGGCGCACCGTGAAGTAGCCGTCGATCGGATTCAGTTCGCCGCCCTGGTAGCCGGTCACCACGCGCGCCGGGATGCCGGCCGCGCGCATCAGGAACACGAAGGCGCCGGCAAAGTGCTCGCAGAAGCCGGCGCGGGTGGTGTACAGGAATTCGTCGACGGCGTCGCCGCCGAGCAGGGGCGGCTGCAGCGTGTAAGCATAGCCGCCGGTGGAGAACTGGCGCAGCACCGCCTGCACCCGCTGCATGGGTTCCGGATAGTCCTGGCGCAGGCGCTCGCCGGCGGCCAGCGTCTTYGGGTTGCGGCCGTAGGGCAGCTGCAGCCACTGGTAGGCATTGTCGAGCGGAGCGTCGGCCTGCAGGCTGAAGTCGACATAGGATGAGAGCTCGTAGCGGATCCGCTCGCGTACCGGATTTGACGCCTGCAGCTCCAGGTCGGGCGTCACGCTGGCGGCGTCGCCGGACATCTGCGGCAGGGCGCGCGGCATCTCGAGGGCGAACAGCCAGCGCGTGTTCGAGGGTTCCATCGTGACCTGGTAGTGCAGCGGCGCGCCGCGCACCGAGATCGACACGGATTGCGGCGCCTTGCGCCCGAAATGCGGACGCGGCAGCAGGCGGGTCCAGGTGCGGCCGTCGTAGGCGCCCAGTACCGGGCCGCGCCAGTAGAGCTGCGGCTGGGCCGGCGGCGGGCCGTCGAACTTCACGCGGAAGGCCGGATCGTCCGATTGCGCCAGGTTCGAGAACTGGCCCGGCGCCATGCTGTCGGACAGGCCGCTGCGGGCACCGCGGGCATCCTCGGGCAGGCCCCACAAGGGCCCGTCGACGCGCGGAAACAGGAAGAAGCCGAGGGCCGCCAGCGGCGCCGCCAGCGCCAGGATCTTCGCGCCCATCAGCAGGCGGGTGCGCAAGGGAGGCACCACGCCGGTCAGCTGAAAGGACAGCTGGGTGGTCAGGAGGGCCACCACCGAGACCAGCATCAGCAGGGCGGTGCCGATGCTCTGCGAGTAGAAGAAATTCGTCAGCACCAGGAAGAAGCACAGGAACACCACCACGAACAGGTCGCGCCGCGCGTGCATCTCCAGCATCTTGAAGGCCACCAGCAGCACCAGCATCGCGACCCCGGCATCGCGCCCGAGCACCGTGTGATAGGTGTGCAGCACGCCCGCCATCGCAGCGATCGCCAGCGGCACCAGCACCAGGTTGGCCGGCATGCGCCGTCCCAGCAGGGTGAGCAGGGCGCGCCAGGCCAGGGTCGCGCCGCACAGCAGGGTCACCCAGGGCGGCAGGTGGGCGGTGTGTGGCAGCAGCACCAGCACCGTGCTGGCCAGCAGCAGCAGGGTGTCCTGCTTGTCGCGCGACAGCGGGAAAGCGGGGCGCAGGACTTTCATGTGGCCTCGGCGGCGCTGCCGTACAGCGCGAGCGCTTCCAGGCAGGCGGCCTGGTGTGCCGGCCCCAGCGCGGCCTCGATCCGCTGGCGGCCGAGCCGCAGCGCATAGGGCAGGGCGCGCAGTTCCGCCTCCAGCACCCAGCGCGCCAGGCGCGCCAGCTTCAGTTCGAGATCGAGCCGCGGCGGCAGCGCGTCGAGGTCGAGCACCAGCTCGTCCATCGAGCCGCCTTCGAACTGTTTGGTGACCAGCTGGCCGCCGAGTGCCGGGTCCAGCCGCGCGATGTGGCGCCAGGCCAGCTGGCGCAGCGGATCGCCCGGCTGGTAGCTGCGCACGCCGGCGAAGTCGTCGCTGCCGGCGCTCTTGACGCCGTCCGGACTCGGGTAGCCGCTGACCGGCAGCGGCGGCGCGTCCTGTTCGGGATAGGGATAGACCAGCGCGCGGCTATCGGGCTGCCAGTAGCTCCAGGCCTTGAACAGGCCGAGCGGGAAGCGGGTGGACAGGCGCACGCGCGGCGCCTTCATCCAGCCGCGCCGGCTGCTGGTGGCGGAGAGCACCACGCCGGTGCTCGAGCCGGCGGCGACGTCGACCGCATGGCGCGCATCATTGACGGTGTCGAGGTCGACCCAGAGCGCGTAGCGGGCCAAGCGGGTGCGGTTGGCCAGCAGCAGCTCGAAAGATGCTTCTTCGCCCGCGAACACCGCGCCGGCGCGGCCCGGGCGCAGGTGCAGGTGGGCCAGGTTGCGGTAGGTATGGATCATGTCGACCAGCGCGCAGGCGGCGGCCACGAAGGTCAGGCCGAAGCCCAGGCCCAGGCTGTAGTTGACCGAGCCGATCAGCAGCGCCAGCAGCAGGGCGCCGAAGCCGAGGCCGGCGCGGGTCGGCAGGATGTAGACGCGGCGCTGGCTCAGCTCGACCTCGCCGCGGTCGCGCGCGGTGGCGCGTTCGCGCCAGGTGCTGCGCCGTCCGCGCAGCCAGCCGAAGATGCGGACCCCGAGCGGCAGCCTGGTCAATGCCGCGTCCACCATTCAGACCGGCACCGACTTCTGCAGCTGCAGCACCAGGTCGCGGCTGGCGCTGCCGCCCCCATGCGCGGCCTTCAGCGGCCGCAGGCGGTGCGCGCAGACCGGCACCAGCAGGGTCTGGATGTCTTCCGGGATCACGTGGTCGCGTCCCYCCAGCGCGGCCCAGGCGCGCGCCGCCTGCAGCAGGGCCAGGGTGGCGCGCGGCGACAGGCCTTCGGCGAACAGCTTGCCGGAGCGCGATTCCTGGGCCAGGGCCTGCAGGTAGTCGATCAGCGCGCCGGAGGCATGGATGGCGCGCAGCGAGCGCTGGGCATCGAGCAGCTCTTCCGGCCGCATCACCGGCTGCAGGGTTTTCAGCATGGCGCGCCGGTCCTCGCCCATCAGCAGCGCGCGTTCGGCGCTGGCGTCGGGGTAGCCGAGGGACAGGCACATCAGGAAGCGGTCGAGCTGGGATTCCGGCAGCGGGAAGGTGCCGACCTGGTGCGCCGGATTCTGGGTCGCGATCACGAAGAAGGGTTCGGGTAGCAGCCGCGTGACGCCGTCGGCCGTGACTTGGCGCTCCTCCATCGCTTCCAGCAGGCCGGACTGGGTCTTGGGCGTGGCGCGGTTGATCTCGTCGGCCAGCAGTACCTGGGTGAAGATGGGCCCGGGATGGAACATGAAGCCGTTCTTCTCGCGCTCGTACACCGAGATGCCGGCCACGTCCGCCGGCAGCAGGTCGCTGGTGAACTGCACGCGGTTGAACTGCAGGCCCAGCGACAAGGCCAGGGCATGCGCCAGGGTGGTCTTGCCGACGCCCGGGACGTCGTCGATCAGCAGGTGGCCGCCGGCCAGCAGGCAGGTGAGGGCCAGGCGCACCTGCTGGTCCTTGCCCACCACGATCTGTCCGACCTGGCGCGCGGCGGAATGTAATTGTTTGAACATGGATGGCTTCTTCTCGTCGATCCGATGCGCATGGTAGATTAGCGTCATCGGCAATCTACCATGCGCAGCACATGAGCACAGCAATTTACAGCCACCCCGACTGTTCCCTGCACGAGATGGGCGACTGGCACCCGGAGACGCCGGCGCGACTGCAGGCGATCGAGGACCAGCTGATCCTGGCCCGGCTGGACGGCCTGGTCGAGCGCTGCGATGGCCCGCCGGCCGACGAGGCGGCGATCCTGCGCAACCACAGCCAGGGCGCGCTGGACCTGGTACGCGAGAACCTGCCCGCGGCCGGCGAACACTATCCGCTCGACGGCGACACCCTGCTGTGCAAGGACAGCTACCGCGCCGCCCTGCGCGCCGCCGGGCTGGCGCTGGCCGCCACCGACGCCGTCATCGCCGGCAGCATCGACAACGCCTTCTGCGCGATCCGCCCGCCCGGCCACCACGCGCGTCCCGGCGAGCCGATGGGCTTCTGCCTCTTCAACAACGTCGCCATCGCCGCCCGCCATGCGCTCGAGGTGCACGGCCTGGAGCGGGTCG
Organism: Massilia sp. 05N420; assembly: GCF_056397205.1. Lineage (NCBI taxonomy): Bacteria > Pseudomonadati > Pseudomonadota > Betaproteobacteria > Burkholderiales > Oxalobacteraceae > Massilia > Massilia sp. 05N420. The sequence continues at coordinate 9,594 of NZ_JBFTMX010000048.1, read as the reverse complement.
CCATCGTCGACTTCGACGTCCATCACGGCAACGGCACCGACGAGTCCTTCCGCGACGATCCGCGCGTGCTGATGGCCAGCTTCTTCCAGCACCCTTTCTATCCGTACAGCGAGCCGACACCGGTGACGGCAAACAGCGTCAACATTCCGGTGCCGGCCTACAGCGGCGGCGACGCGGTGCGCAAGATCGTGCTGGAGCAATGGTTGCCGGCCCTGCATGCGCACCGTCCGCAGATGATCTTCATCTCGGCCGGCTTCGATGCCCATCGGGAAGACGACCTGGGCGGCATGGCCCTGGTCGAGGCCGACTATGCGTGGATCACCCACCGGCTGCTCGAGGTCGCGCGCACGCACGCAAGCGGACGCATCGTCAGCTGCCTGGAAGGGGGCTATAATTTATCCGCACTGGGCCGCAGCGTAGCGGTGCACGTCAAAGCGTTGGCCGATCTCGACTGAGAACCACCGCAACGCAGCGGTATCTAACCTCGACAAACCACTGGACTGGAGGGGATATGAAACTGCTGCGCACTTTCATGGCGCTGTGCCTGTTCGCACTCACCGCATCGGCGGCGAACCCGGCAGCGGCGACCAACTACAGTCTCTGGATCAACGGCCGCACCGGCGGCGGCGCCATCGGCAACTACAACAGCTGGAGCTACTGGGGCCTCGGCACCATCAATGCCGGCGTCAACAAGAAGTCCGTCAACTGGGACGGACGCAGCAGCATCGCCAGCCAGAGTGGCCTCATCCGCAACGCCCTCGACTGCTTCTGCACCGGGAACAACTGGTGCTATATCGCAACCCACAGCGCGGGCGACCTGATGATGGGCTACGTGCTGGCCAACTACGGCGGCTCGGCGCGCATGAAGAAGAACGCGGTGCCGAATGCCTCCGGCGTGTGCGGGAATGCGGGCGGTGGCGCGCAGGCCGGCTGGAACATCAAGTGGGTCCTCTCCGCGGCCGGTTCCGGCGGCGGTTCCGAGCTGGCCGACTACGGCGCCTGGACCACCTCGGAACCGCTGGTGCAGGACGTGAAGACCAGTACCGCGCGCGCCATGTACAACCACAATGCCACGCACAATATCTGGTTCTACATGTATGCCGGCGCCTCCGGCGGACCGGGCTCCTTCCTCCTGCCGGGCCAGGACGACGGCGTCGAGGCCTACCACAGTGCGGGCGGCATCTCGGGCAGTTCCGGCAGGTCGCTCTGTAATCCGCGCGACTGGTTCTGCAACGACCTCACGCTGGGGGTGGCGCCCAACGAGGGCGGCAGCACCAAGTGGGCCTACCACTCGGTGTCCTTCCGCGACGATCGCGAAGTCTACGGCCACTTCACGGAAGCGAGCTGGAGCGGCATCGTCTCGGTGATGCTGGGCACGATGGTCAACTATGCGCGCTAGCTCGAAATGAGGCCATTTTCGCCACACTCAGCAGTTTGGCTCGTGCGGTGTGACTTGTACATATGTCCCATCTACATTCGACTCGGCTCCCGCACGGTCGTGCGCTTTTTTGCGTACGCCTGTGTGGGCGGCACACGTAATCCAACGACGATAACGAACGAGTGGAGAAGAGATGAGACTGATACGCACGATACTGGCGGTGTGCCTGTTCGCGGTAGCGGGACTGGCATCGGCAACCAACTACACGTTATGGATCAACGGCCGCACAGGCGGCGGCACGATCGGTGACTACAACAGCTTCACCTACTGGGGCCCGTCGTCGACGGCGGCGGGCGTCAACAAGAAGGCCGTCAACTGGGACGGCTACAACAGCATCGCCTCGCAGAGCGGCCACATCCGCGATGCCCTCGATTGCTTCTGCACCGGGAACAACTGGTGCTATATCGCGACCCACAGCGCGGGCGACCTGATGATGGGTTACGTGCTGGCCAACTACGGCGGCTCGGCGCGCATGAAGAAGAACGCGGTGGCGAATTCCTCCGGCGTCTGCGGCAATGCGGACGGCAGCTCGCAGACCGGCTGGAACATCAAGTGGGTGCGCGCCGCCTCCGGCGCCGGCGGCGGCTCGGAGCAGGCCGACTACGGCTCCTGGGCGGTCTCCGATCCGCTCACCCAGGACCTCAAGACCGCCACCGCGCGCGCCATGTACAACCACAGCTCGGGCGGCGTCTCGGTCAGTTCGGGCGGCTCCTACTGCAACCCCAGCGACTGGCTGTGCAACGACCTGACCCTCGGTACCGCCGCCAACGAAGGCGGGTCGGCCAAGTGGAGTTACCACTCGGTGTCCTTCCGGGACGACAATGAGGCCTATAACCACTACACGAGCGGGAACTGGGCCGGCATCGTTTCCGTCGTCCGAAGTGCGATGGTGAACAGTGCGCTCTAACAAGCCACCGGAGAAAAAGCGCCGGCCGCCGAAGCCAAGGTCCGCACCGCGGCCCTGGCTGCGCCGGCTGGCACTGCCGGCCGTGGCGCTGGCGGTGCTGGCCGCGCTGGTCTGGAGCCTGATGGGCCATGGCGGCCCGGCGCCCGTCGCCACCGCGGCCCAGGCCCCGGCCCCGCAGGGCCGGGCCTTTTTCGATCCGGTGGGCGGGCAGGGCCTGCCGGCCGTCGACGAACGCGGCCAGCGCCGCCGCCAGCTGATCGAGAATGTCCGCCTGGCCGACCATACCTTTTGCAGCTACCGCGAGAGCAGCCAGTATCCGGTGGGCTCGCGCCCGATGGCCGAGAACGCCGACCAGAATCTTCCGAACGCGCCGGTCACCGACATGAACCCGATGCGCCTGCAGGGCGGCGGCGCGGACCGCGGCGTGCTGCTGCAGACCTCGCAGTCGCGGGTCTACATGGCGGCCAACGAGGCGGTGGCCTTCTCGCTGCGCGCCGTGGATGCCTCGAACCGGGTGCTGCCGCTGGTGGTCGCGCGCGCGCTCAGCCAGGGCATCACCTACGCCGGCGCGCGCCAGACGCCGCAGGTGAGCATCCCCTTCGCCGACGACGGCAACGGCGCCGATCCGGTGCCGAACGACGGCGCCTTCGCCGGCGTGCTGGCGCCCGCGCAGACCGGCCTGGCCGGCTTCAACGGCACCATCCGCACCCAGGTCAGCTATAACGTGAACGGCAAGAACGGCATGGTGGTGTTCGACGTGATCTACACGCCCGAGCTGCCCGCGGTCTGGACCGGCCAGGTCCGCGAAGCGGTCGAGAACGGCTCGCTCAGCTTCATCCTTCCGGTCGAGGTGCGCATGCCGGGGCGCTACATCATCAGCGGCCGGGTCGACGATGCGCGCGGCAAGCCCTTCGCCCTGCTGACCTTCAACGAGCTGCTCGGCCCCGGTCCCAACGAGGTCAGGCTGACCATGTTCGGCAAGCTGATGCGCGACCAGGACGCGGCTCTGCCGCTGACCCTGCGCGACGTCGACGGCTATCTGCTGAAGGAAAACACGGACCCCGACCGCGCCCTGATGCCTCGCCTGGAAGGCAAGGTCTTCACCAGCAAGAACCATCCGCTGAAGGGCTTTTCGGACGCTGAATGGCAGAGCGAGGAGCGCAGCCGCTACCTGACCGAGTTCGGCAAGGACGTCAAGCTGGCGAAGAAGGAACTGGAGGTCTTCGACCCCAGCCAGCCCGCGCCGCCGAGCGAGTGCGCCACCAAGCCGGTAGCGCGATAGAATGTGCCAATGGCAGATTCGACGTTCAGCTACGACAAGCAATTTCAACTGAGTGCCCTGGCGGCATTGCCGCCGGCGGCGCGGCAGGCCTGCGCGGCGGCGGCCGCGACCCGGCTCATGCCGGCCTGTGAGCGCTTCGCTTCGATGCAATCGACCGGCAAGGAGGGCCGCGCGCGCGAGATCGTCGCCGAGCTCTGGCAAGCCATCCTGACCGGCGACGCCGGCCAGCAGCCCTGGCCGGCCATCCTCGATGAAGTCATGGCCATGATCCCGGGGCCGGAAGTGGAGGGCGGCTTGCTGGCGCAGATCGCCGAGGATGCGCTGGCCTCGCTGGCCTATGCGATCCGCTGCCTGCTGGTCGACGAGCCTTCCCAGGCCGAGTGGGCGGTGGCGCGCGAGTACGACTCCGCCGACCAGGCCGCGATCCGGCTCACCGGCGTGGTCCCGGATACCCCGAAAAAGGAGGCCAGGCTGCTGGCCCACCCGCTGATCCAGCGTGCGCTCGGACGCCAGCGCGCCGACCTGGCCCTGCTGCGCCAGGGCGATGTCGCCGAGCTGTTGCGCCAGGCCGTGGCGAACCCGAGCTTCAGCGAACATGAGCTCGAGGGCTTCTCCAGCGTAAAATAGCGCCTTGTACGCAGATTATTGAGAATAAGTATGTCGATTCAATGGTTCCCGGGCCACATGGCCGCTGCCCGCAAACAGGCCGCGGAGCAGATGGAAAACACCGATGTGGTCATCGAGGTCCTTGACGCGCGCTTGCCGGAGGCGAGCAGCAACCCGATGGTCGAGCAGTTGCGCAAGTTCCGCAACCGTCCCTGCCTGAAGGTCCTGAACAAGACCGACCTGGCCGACCCCGTGGCAACCGCCGCCTGGGCCGCCTGGTATGACGCCCAGGAAGGCGTGAGCGCCTATCCGATGACGACCAAGAAGCCGTCCGACGTCGCCCGCATCCCCGAACTGTGCAAGGCGCTGGCCCCGCACCGCGGCGTGCCGACCAAGCCGCTGCGCATCATGATCATGGGGATCCCGAACGTCGGCAAGTCGACCCTGATGAACGCGCTGCTGAAAAAGCGCGTGGCCAAGGTCGGCGACGAACCGGCCGTCACCAAGGCCCAGCAGAAGATCTACCTGGACAAGTTCACGGTGCTGGTCGACACCCCCGGCATGCTGTGGCCGAAGATCGCGATGGACAGCGACGGCCTGATGCTGGCCGCCAGCCACGCGGTCGGCACCAATGCCGTGATCGAGGAAGAAGTGGCCGAGTTCCTGGGCGGCTTGCTGCTGCAGCGCTACCCCCAGCTCCTGACTGCCCGCTACGGCCTCAAGACCGAGGGCATGGACGGTGTCGGCGTGATCGAGGGCGTGGCCGCGCGCCGCGGCTTCCGCGTGCGCGGCGGCGACTACGACTACGAAAAGGCGGCCCACGTGCTGCTGCAGGATTACCGCCAGGGCGCGCTGGGCCGCATCAGCCTCGAGACGCCGGCGACCCGCGCGGCGGCGCTCGAGCAGCACCGCATCGACATGGAAGAGAAGGCGCGCATCGCGGAGGAGAAGGCCGCGCGCAAGGCCGAAGAGGCGGCGCGCGGCAAGCGCGGCACCTGAGTCCTGCTCAGGTCTCCGTCATCAGCCCACGGCCCGGCGCATGAGCCTGGGCGAATCGCCGACCGGCTCGAAGCCGAAGCGGCGGTACAGCCCGTGCGCATCGGCGGTCGTCAGCATCAGCGAGCCCACGCCTTCCTGCTCGAGCCGCTCGAGCATGGCGGCGACCAGCAGCTTGCCGAGGCCGCGGCCGCGGTATTCCGACAGCACGAAGATGTCCTTCAGGTAGCCGAACGAAGCCAGATCGGTGACGACGCGCCCGAAGGCGGCGAATTCGCCGTCGAGACAAGCCACGAAGCACAGCGAATTGGCCAGCGCCTTGCGGACGAATTCAAGCGATATGCCTTTCGACCAGTAGGCCTCTTCGGCCAGGAAGCGGTGGATCTGCCTCAGCTCGGCGTCAAGCACCGTATTCGAGACCGTGAAATCGCCGCCCATGCCTCAGCCTTCTCCCGGCGCGTTTCCGAAGCGGAAGCTCGACACCGTCAGCGCGCCGAAGAAGGCGTCTTCGTGATACACGCAGGCGGCCTGTTCCTGCTCGGCCGCGCCCAGCGCCACCCACAGCGGCACCAGGTGGTCCTCGCGCGGATGCGCATGGCGCGCAAAGGGCGCCTCGCTCCAGTTCAGCAGGGCCTGTTCGCGGTCGGTGGGGGAGAGTTCCAGCAACACGTGCTGCAGCCAGGTGTCGAAGGCATGCGAGGCCAGCGCGCCGCCGGGGCCGAACTGGCGCAGGTTGTGGAAGGACAGGCCGCTGCCGACGATCAGCACGCCTTCGTCGCGCAGCGGCGCCAGCGCGCGGCCGGCGGCCAGGTGCACGGCCGGATCGTAGCCATGGCGGATCGACAGCTGCACCACCGGCATGTCGGCTTCCGGATAGACCGGGTAGAGCATCGAGAAGGTGCCGTGGTCGAAGCCGCGCTCCGGGTCCAGGGCGGCCGGATGGCCGGCGGCGCCGAGCAGGTCGGCCACGCGGGCGGCCAGTCGAGGATCGCCCGGCGCAGGGTACTGGATCTGGTAGGTGTGCGGCGGGAAGCCGCCGTAGTCGTAGATCATGCCGGGTGCCGGATTGCTGGACACCATGAACTGTTCGGTCTCCCAGTGGCTGGTCACCACCAGCACCGCCTTCGGCCGCTCGCCGGCCTGGCGCTTCATGTCGACCAGCGAGGCTTCCAGGCGGTCGTAGGCGCCGCCGTACTGGCCCTTCATCCAGGGCCAGGGACCGCCTCCGTGCGAGACGAAATAGGTGGGCAGGCGGGTGGGCATGGGGGCTCCTCGGCGGACGGTGAAAGCACCATGGTAACGCAGCCGTCGTTCCCGCGCAGGCGGGAGCGACGGTTTGAAGCTAGCTCACTGCGGACGGGCCCGCACCAGCGCCATCATCGCAAACAGCCGCGCGCTGCGCATCCAGCCCAGCACCAGCACCGCCAGTTGGGTCAGCAGGACCGCGCCGATCGTGCCGCCGGCGCCCAGTGCCGGCACCTGCACGCGCACTGCCGCCAGCAGCGCGGCCAGGACCAGGCCGATGCCGGTGACTATCACGTACACGCCCAGCAGCGAGAAGGGCCGGCGCAGCATCAGCCGTACGCCGCCCCACCAGGCCACGATGGCCGAGCGGCGCCGGCGTTCGTTGGCCAGCAGGGCGCGGCCGGCGTCGATGGTGGCGTGCATCAGCACGAACACCACCGTGGTGGCGATCAGCGCCAGATTCGAAGCATGCTCGGCATCGCTTTCCAGGATCGCAGTCTCGGCGGTCTTGCCGGCCAGCCTGAAGGCGATGCCGGCCACGATGCCCACGATGAGGAGCGGGACCGCGCTCCACACCATCATGCGGAACATGCGCGTGTATTCCTGGGCGCCGCCGGCCAGCAGCTCGCTGAAGCCGGGACGGCGGGGCGCCCGCGCCGCGTGGATGCTCATCCCCGCCAGCAGCGGCGACAGCAGCAGGGTCAGGCCCAGCGCGACGATGCCGCCGGCGCCGATCGCCGCGGCGAAGCGATCGCGCATGCTGCCCGCCAGGTCGGCGATCGCGATCATGTCGAGCTTGTCCGCCAGCTGGGCCGCATGGACGGAATGGTCGAGGTTGGCGCCCAGCATCTGCCACACCGGCAGGCTGGCGACGATGGTCGGCAGCAGCAGGAGCAGGGCCCACCACAGCAGCAGGCGCCATTGCAGCGCGGCGCGCATGGCGCCGAACAAGGGCCGCAGGCCATGGCGGCGGCGGGCGCCGGCGTTCTGCGGCGCCAGGGAGGGAGAGTCGAGGGTCTGGTCGGTGTGCATCATACGGTCGCGATCAGGCTGAGGAGATATTCGATGAAGGAGGACGCGTCCACGCCCCAGCGGCGCGAGGCGCTGGCGTCGGCCTTGAGGGTGCGGCTGTCGTCCAGCTTGTTGGCGTCGAGGTAGTGCAGGCGCTGCGGGTCGAGTTCGGCCGAGACGGCGCGCGCCGGCTTGACCCAGCTGAACTTGTGCCAGCTTTCGCCGGCGTCCCAGCGCACGGTTTCCACGCTGCCGTCGGCGAACTTTACGGCCAGGGTCTGCGGCACCGCGGCGCCGTAGCGGCGCAGCAGGACCTCGGTGCGGAAGGGGTAGGGGCCGAGGCCATCCTTCGCCTTCGGGTTGGCCTTGCTCCAGGCTTCGCGCGTCTTCTCGATGCGCTTGTCGAGGTCGGTCTGCTTGTCCTCGACCCAGCCGCTGCCCGCCTGGCGCGTGCCCGGCAGCGGCAGCTGTTCGCGGCTGCTGAAGTCGGCGATGCGGTCGTCGACCTTGGTCGCCGCATACACCTGCCGGGCGAATACCGATTCGACGGCGGCGCGCTGCCCGGTCACTTCGGCCAGGGTCTCGCGCAGGTCGGCGGTGCTCGGGTGGCGGAACTTCCAGCGCCGGTAGTATTCCTTGAAGGCGCGCTCCATCGGCTCCTTGCCGACGCGCGCCTCGAGGTCGCGCATCAGGGTCGCGGTGCGGCTGTAGACCGCGCCGATGTCCTGCAGGCGGTCGTAGGCGTTCTGTCCCGGCGCGTCGGCCGGGTCGTTGCGCGGCGTGCGCATGCGCTCGGCCGCGAAGGCGTCGAAGGCCGGCGTGATGCCGAGGCTGCGGGTGAAGGGTGTGCCGGCGTGGAGCTTCTGGCCGCGGTCGCGGAGCATGCGCAGGTCCCAGTACTCGTTCAGGCCTTCGTCCAGCACCGGTTCCTCGAACTCGTTATTCGCCAGGATGCCGTAGAAGTAGCCGTGGCCGAATTCGTGGATGGTGGTGAAGTCCAGCAAGTACTGGCTGGAGAGATCCGGCTCGACCTTCGCATAGCCTTCGACCGTGAAGAAGGTCGGGTATTCCATGCCGCCGGCTTCTACAGCATTGTGCGGCGGGATCACCACGGTGAGGGTCTTGTAGGGGTAGGGGCCGAGGGTGTTCGAGAAATAGCTCAGCGAATCCTTGGCGGCCTTCATCGCCGGCGCCGCGCTGGCCGCGTACTCGGGCGGATACAGCACGGTGACGGTGACGTTAGGGCTGCCCGGGCCGGTCCAGGTCTCGACCATCGGCTTCGCGCTGCGTTTATCCGCGGTCCAGGCGAAGTCGTGGACGTCGCCCTGCACATAGCGGTGGGTCAGCATGCCGTGCTGCTCGACGGGAGCGCCCTGCAGCTCGCCGGTGGCGCCGATCATGTAGTCCTTCGGCGCCGTGAGCCGCACGTCGAAGCTGCCGAAGTCGGCGTAGAACTCCGAGTTCAGGTGCATCTCGTGGGCGTTCCAGCGCGGCGTGGTGGCGCCGCGTTCGCCCGGCAGTTCCAGCACGCCGATCTTCGGGAACCACTGGCCCACCAGGTGGAAGCTGCCGAAGTAACCGGTGCGCGCCGTCACACGCGGCAGCTGGGTGTGGAAGTCGATGTCGAAGGTGGTCGAGGCGCCCGGCGCCACCGCGGCCGGCAGGTCAAAGCGCACCACGGTGTGGTCGGTGGTCGGGCCGTTGTCCGGATGGACGAAGGTCCAGGGCACGGTGGCCTCGCCCTGGGTCACGCCGCGCAGCGCGATGTGGCCCCACTCGCCCTCTTTGATGTCGACGCCGGAGCGGAAGGCGGTGCCGCGCTGGCGCTTCTCGGTGAAGAAGGTGCTGCCGGCGCCTTCGAAGGCGTTCATGTACAGGTGGACGTAGACGCTCTTCACCGCCACGCTGCTGCGGTTGCGCCAGGTGAGTTTTTCGCGGCCCGTCACGGTGTGCTTGACCGGGTCGAGGGTGGCGTCGATGTCGTAGTGGACCACGCGCTCGGACAGCGTCGTCTCGAGCCCGGTGCGTATGCCGCCCCAGGCGTTTGTTGCGCTTGCCACGGTGACGGCGGCCGCGTTCGGCGCCGCCAGCGGAATGCCAGCGGAATGC